>URJD01000052.1 GCA_900548075.1 uncultured Collinsella sp. | reverse complement strand
ATCGACGGCAAGACGCCGGTGCATCCGTACATGGGCGCTACGCTTTCGAGCGTCAATGCGCTCAACGCCCGCACCAACAAGCTGAGCACCGATAGCGGCGCGTATGTGGCGAGCGTCGTTGAGGATGGTCCTGCCGCCAAGGCCGGCATTCAGGAGGGCGACGTCATCACCAAGTTGGGCGACGATGAGATTTCGAGCGCCGATGGCCTGATCATCGCGCTGCGCAGCCACGAGGTGGGCGAGAAGGTCGAGATCACGCTCATGCGCGGCAAGGACGAGAAGAAGGTCACGGTTGAGCTGGGCTCCGACGAGGAGCTGCAGAACCAGCAGCAGAACGACAGCGCGACTGACACCGGCAACGGCGGTATTACCGACGAGCAGCTGCGCCAGTATCTGGAGGAGCTGCTGGGCCAGCAGGGCCAGGGTCAGGGCCAGGGCTACGGCCAGGGTTACTAACGAGTCGCATCACACATACCGATGCCAGAGGGGGCTGTCCCGCCAGCGCGGGACAGCCCCCTCTTTTCCTATTGATCCGTTGGGGACGGGGAAACGGATCATTTAGAAATGGCAAGGGCATGAGTTGATCGCGCAATCCACCCCGGTCTGGCGGCTGCCGATTCGGTGCGGTTTGAGACCGCTATTCGGCCCCATCGCGACCGGTGGTACTCTTGTATCCGTTTGAAATCGAGCGAAGGAGTGCCGCTATGGAGCAATCGAGCCTGTTTGGTGACGGCGTGGACATCGATACCGAAACGCCCACGACCGCGGAAGCCACCGCACCGACCGATGCCCGTGCCCAAGCGGCAGCGCGCGCGGCCGAGCTGTGCCACGAGCTCGATTACCACGCCTATCGCTACTACATGCTCGATGCGCCCGAGATCACGGACGCCGCCTTTGACAAAATGCTCGTTGAGCTGCAGGAAATCGAGGCGACCTACCCCGATTTGGTAACGCCCGACAGCTATACTCAACGCGTGGGCGGCTACGTGAGCGAGCAGTTTACGCCGGTCACGCACATGGCACGCATGTATTCCATGGACGATGCCATGGACCTGGACGAGCTCGACGCTTGGCTCCAGCGCACCGAGGATGCGCTCGGTGCCGGTAGCGTTACCTATACCTGCGAGCTTAAGATCGACGGTCTGGGCGTGGCGCTTGCCTACCAAAACGGCACCTTTGTGCGCGCGGCAACGCGCGGTGACGGCACCACGGGCGAGGACGTATCGCTCAACGTGCGCACCATCAAGGATGTGCCCATGCATCTGTCCGAGGCAGCGCTCGCCCACATGGGCGCCGACCGCGAGCGTACCATCGAGGTGCGCGGCGAGGTTTACATGCCTAAGGGCAGCTTTGTGCGCCTAAACGACGAGGCCGATGCCGAGGGTCGCGATCCCTTCGCCAACCCACGCAACGCCGCCGCCGGATCGTTGCGCCAGAAGGATCCCAAGATCACAGCACGTCGCGACCTGGCCACCTTTATCTACGCCATCGCCGATACCGATCCGCTGCACGTCCACAGCCAGCGCGAGTTTCTGGACTGGCTGCGTAGCGCCGGCTTTAGCGTCAACCCCAACGTGGCACGCTGTGCCACGCCGGCCGAGGTCTACGAGTTCTGTGCCCAGGCGCTCGAGCACCGCGGTGACCTGGATTACGACATCGACGGTGTGGTCGTAAAGGTCGACAGCTTCCAGCAGCAGCTCGACCTGGGCTTTACCGCCCGCGCGCCGCGCTGGGCCATTGCCTTTAAGTTCCCGCCCGAGGAAAAGCAGACCGTCCTGCGCGAAATTCGCATCCAGGTGGGCCGCACCGGTGTGCTCACGCCGGTCGCCGAGTTCGACCCGGTGACGGTCGCCGGCTCCACCATCGCGCGCGCCACGCTGCACAACATCGATGAGATTCGTCGCAAAAACGTACGCGAGGGCGACACTATCATCGTGCACAAGGCGGGCGACGTGATCCCCGAGGTCGTGGGTCCCGTGCTCGACAAGCGCCCGGCCGACAGCGTTGATTGGCACATGCCCGAGGTTTGCCCCGTGTGCGGCAGCCCCGTGGTTCACGAGGATGGCGAGGTGGCCTACCGCTGCGTGTCCATCGATTGCCCAGCGCAACTCAAGGAGCGTCTGCTGCACTGGGTGAGTCGCGGCTGCATGGACGTCGACGGCCTGGGTGACGAGATCGTCGACAAGATGATCGCCGCCGGGCTGATTCACGACGTCGCGGACTTCTACCAGCTCACAGTCGACGACATCGCCGGCCTGGACACGGGGCGCACCTATGCCAGCTCCAATAGCAAAAAGGGCGTCAAGAAGGGTGACCCCATTCCGGTGGGCCTCAAGACGGCCGAGAAAATCATCGCCGAGCTCAACAAGTCTAAGAGCCAGCCGCTCGGTCGCGTGCTGTTTGCCTTGGGTATCCGCCATGTGGGCAAGAGTGTGGGCGAGGTCATTGCCGAGCGATTCCTGTCGATTGACAAGCTCATCTTGGCGAGCGAAGAGGACATCGCCGAGTGCGAGGGCATCGGTCCCAAGATTGCGGCGAGCGTTAAGCAGTTCCTGGCCGTGCCCGAGAACCTTGCCGTGCTGGAGCGTCTACGCCAGGCTGGCCTGTCGCTCGAGGTCGACTTGGGCGCCGCGCATGCACAAGCCGCAGCCGACGCTGGCGTGGCAGGCGAGCTCGCCGACGCCCAGCCACTCGCGGGCCTGACGTTTGTGCTGACTGGCACGCTCGTCAACCGCACCCGCGACGAGGCGGGCGCGGCGCTCAAGGTGCTTGGCGCCAAGGTTTCGGGCAGTGTGTCAAAGAAGACGAGCTATCTGGTCGCTGGCCCCAAAGCGGGCTCCAAGCTCGCTAAGGCCGAACAGCTGGGCGTACCCGTGCTGGACGAGGACGCGCTCGAGCAGATCCTGGCGACTGGTGAGGTGCCGGAGGCGTAATGGATATCGAGAATCGCAATTGCTCGCAGGCGGAAGGGCGCGCGAGGCATTCCCAAGTGCAGGCAAAAGAGCGCTTAATGATGCGAATTTGCGTTGCCGAGCGCGAGCGCGCGGCGGGTGCATCTCGCGATGCCTTTGAGGCGTTGACCGAGTTAGAGGCGAGGCTCGGTCTAGCCTAGAGAGACCGGCACCGTGATCTGCGTCACGTAGGTTGCTGGGTCGTCGCTGATGATGTCGTCGATCAGGGCGATTTCGCGCGAGGGGCCGGCGGGCGTCAGGTTGTGTTCGTGCATATAGCCGAGTAGCTGCTCGTAGCGCGAGCCCGCCTGCCCGTGCGTGCCGCGGAAGCTTATGGTCAGGCAGTGCGCGGCAGGTCGCGTCTCAACGTCGCCCAGGTAATCATCGGTGTCATCGAGCAGCAGAAAGACCTCGTCGTAGCCATTAAAGTCACCGGCTGCCAGGCGTTCGGGCGCGATACCCACACCCAGATTGCCCAGATAGGCAAAGGTTTCGTGCTGCCCCTGCTGAAGCTGGCGGATATGCCATCCCAGCGAATAGGCGTCGGTGGGATTGACGCGCTCGTGCAGCGTGGCGCAGCGAAGTTCGGGTTCCTCGATTTCGCTAATGGTGTCGAGATCAGCATTCAAAGCGCCATGAAGCAAGGCAAGCCGCTGGTCAATCTTGCGCGACATGCGCTCCAGCTCACGCCGCTTGTGCTCAATTAACTCCTGTTGCTTGGTCAGTTGCCGTTGCATCAAATCCATATCGCGCGTAGTGACAAACTCGCGAATTTGCGCCAGCGGCAAGTCGAGGACGCGCAGGTGACTGATGGTATTGAGCGTGGAAAGCTGGCGTGCTCCGTAGTAGCGGTAGCCGCTTGCCGGGTCGATGTGCGCCGGGTCGAGCAACCCCATCTGCTCGTAATGACGCAGCGTGCCCACGCTCAGGTTAAACAGGCGCGCCACTTCGCCAATGCGGAGCAGACCCTCGGTATGTGCGTCCGTCATAAGATCACTTCTTTCGATGGGGACAGGGGTGCCAGGCTCGCACCGTTCCGCTACGCTACCAGCTTGTCAAAAGCCCCGCGGCGATTGAGCACGGTAAACGCCACAATGCAAATGATCGCCGACAGAATCGAGCCGCAGGGCGAGGCGATGCCCATGGGGAACAGCGTGTTGGGAAAGGCGTTCGACAGCAGCCACGCGCCCGGCACGCGAATGAGCGCCACCGCCAGCACGTTGTGCGCAAAGCCGATGTAACTCTTGCCATACGCAGCGAAAAAGCCGCTAAAGCAAATGTGGATGCCGGCAAAGATCGCATCGAAAATATAGCTGCGCATATAGCCGGTACCGGCCGCGACCACCGCGGCGTCCTTGGCAAAAAAGCCGATAAACGCCGGCGCCACCAGCCACATCAGCACCGTGATCAGGCAGCCGTACACCACCGAGATGGTCATGGCATCCTTGAGCACCTGACGTGCGCGGTCGCCCTTGCCCGCGCCGGCGTTTTGCGCCGTGAGCGCGCTGACGGTGGCGCCCATGGAACTCGGCACAATGAACAAAAAGCTGATCATCTTTTCGACCAGGCCCACGGCGGCGGCATCAACCAGGCCGCGGTGGTTGGCGATGACGGTGATGAACATAAACGCCACCTGGATGCAGCCGTCCTGCACGGCCACGGGCACGCCGATCTTAAGAATGCTGCCGAGCACCTCGGGCTGGGGGCGCAGGTCGCTGCGCTTAACGTGGATGTTTGTGCGACGGCTCTTGAGCCACACGAGCGCGAGGGCCACGCTCGCCGTCTGCGCGGTCACCGTGCCGAGCGCCGCGCCCACGGGGCCGAGCCCCATGTGGCCGATAAACAGAAAATCAAGCGCGATGTTGATGATACATGCCACGCCAATCACGTACATGGGCGAGCGCGAATCGCCCAGCCCGCGAAAGATGGCCGAAAGAATGTTGTATGCGGCGATAAACGGAATGCCCATAAAGCAAATGCGCAGGTAGGCGGCGGTGCCTTCGACCGCCTCGGCCGGCGTGCCAATGAGCGCCACGATCTGCGGGCACAGTGCGAGCAAGATAGCGGCCAGCACCACCGAGACACCCATAAAGAGCGTGATGGTGTTGCCGATGGCGGTCTCGGCGCGGTCAAACCGACGCGAACCCACGGCGTGGCCGACGATAACTGTCGTTCCCATGGCCAGGCCCACGAGCGTTACGGTAATGATATAGAGCGTCTGCGCGCCATTGCCCACGGCGGTGATGCCGGCGGCGCCGCTAAACTGCCCCATCATGTACAGGTCGGCCATGCCGTAGAGCATCTGTAAAAAGTACGAGAGCATATAGGGCAGGGCAAAGACCGCGATGGTCTTGAGGACATTGCCGCGTGTGAGGTCGTGTTCCATGGGCGGGGCTTTCTGGCTGGGTTCGTTTTGCTACCAGTGTAGTGAAAACCCTACAACGATTGTAGAGTCAAGGTTTATGTTGGCAGCGGGGCGAAAAAAGTCGCGCTCGCGTTCATTTCCAATTGAATACAGAGATGCACCTTGCGAGCTTAGCGCCTGCACTAGCCTTGCAGAAATCGATTTCGGAACACTTGACACCGCCGCACGGCGCGCCATAATACGTGGGTTTGCGAACAACGTTTGATGGGGGATGAACCTGCGTGCGCAATCTCAAGATTTTGTTTTCCTATCTGGGGGCATACCGCCGCGACGCCATGCTCGGCGTGTTCTTTGTGACTGCCGAGACGGCGCTCGAGCTGTTTATCCCGGTCATCATGGCAAATATCATCGATGTGGGCGTGCCCGCGGGCGACATCAACTACATGCTGTTGCAGGGCACGTATATGCTGGTATGCGCCGCATGTTCGCTGGTACTTGGCTTGGGTTATGCACGCACGTCCGCCCGCGTTGCCTCGGGGCTGGGCGCTAACCTGCGCGAGGCCGAGTATCGCAAGATCCAGACGCTCGCTTTTGGCAATCTGGACAACTACGACGCCAGCTCGCTCGTCACTCGCATGACCACCGACATCACCGTGATTCAAAACGCCGTAGGTAACGGCTTCCGCCCCATGGTGCGCGGGCCGGTAAATCTGGTCATGGGCCTCGTCTACGCTTTTGCGCTCTCGCGCGAGCTCGCGGCGGTCTTTGCCGTCATTCTGCCGATGCTCGCCATCGTGCTCGGTATCATTACCGTGCGCGTGAGCCCGCTCTACCGCCAACTCCAGACCTCGATGGACCACCTCAACGGCGTGGTGCAAGAGGACCTTACCGCCGTGCGCGCCGTGAAGGCTTACGTGCGCGCCGAGCACGAGTGCGACAAGTTCGACACCGTCAATACCGAGCTCGCCGGCACGGCGACCAAGACCTTTGGCACCGCCGTGCTCAACCTGCCGGTGTTCCAACTCTCGATGTACGTGGCTGCGCTCTCAATCCTGTGGATTGGCGGCCGCATGATTATCGAAGGTCGCTTGGGCGTGGGCTCGCTCACGGGCTTTATGAGCTACGTGCTGCTGATCATGAACTCGCTCATGATGATTTCCAACGTGTTTTTGCTGCTCACGCGCGCTCTTACGAGTGTGGGCCGTATCGCAGAGGTGCTCGATGAGGAGCCCTTTATCGCCAACCCTGCGGGAGACCTCGCGACTGCGGCGCCAGCGGACGGCAGTATCGAGTTTCGCGACGTTTCCTTTAAATACCGCGCGGATGCAGCCGAGGATGTGCTCGAGCATATCGACCTTCGCATCGAGAGCGGCTCGACGGTGGGCATCCTCGGCGGCACGGGCTCGGGCAAGAGCTCGCTTGTGCAGCTAATCGCGCGCCTGTACGACGCCACCGAGGGCACCGTGCTTGTGGGCGGACACGACGTGCGGGACTACGACCTGGCTACCTTGCGCGACGCGGTGGGCATTGTGCTGCAGAAGAATGTGCTGTTCACGGGCACCGTGCGCGAGAACCTGCAGTGGGGCAATCCACAGGCGTCGGACGATGAGCTCCTCGCGGCTTGCCGCGCGGCGTGCGTGGACGAGTTCCTCGATCGCATCGGCGGGCTGGACGGCGAGTTGGGTCAAGGCGGCGCCGGCGTTTCGGGTGGCCAGAAGCAACGCCTGTGCATCGCGCGCACGCTGCTCAAGCATCCGCGCGTGCTCATTTTTGATGACTCCACCAGTGCGGTCGATATGGCGACCGACGCTAAGATTCGCGAGCACATCGCTCGGATTCCCAATACGACCGTGCTCATCATCGCCCAGCGCATCGCGAGCGTCATGGATGCCGACCGCATTGTGGTGTTGGACGACGGTCGTGTCCATGGCGTGTGCACGCACGAGGAACTGCTGGCGGGCGACAACATCTACCAGGAGATTTATGCCTCGCAGATGGAGTTTGCGGGGAATGCGGACACCGGCGACGGCTGCGACGATGGCTGCGCGAACGATCCGTTTTCCTCCGTCGCATGCGGATCACCCTTGGAAGGGGGTGAGCGCCATGCCTAAGACCGCAGCCCAAGCACGCCCGGCCGATCTCAAGCGCACTGTGCGCCGCTTGCTTTCCTACATGGGGCATGCCAAGTTCTCGTTGCTCGCGGTGGGCGTGCTCGCCTCCGTCGCCGCCATCGCGAGCCTCGCCGGCACCTACATGGTGCGCCCCATCGTTAACGGTTTGGCCACGGGCGGGGAGGAACTGCTCGCCAAGCAGGTCATCCTGACGGCGATTATCTACGCCGCGGGCGTGCTCTCGGCCCTGGGCTACTCACAGATCATGGTGCGCGCGGCCCAGCGCGTGGTCTCCGATATCCGCCGCGACCTGTTCGCGCACATCCAGACGCTGCCGCTCAGTTATTTTGACAGCACGCGCTCGGGCGACATCATGAGCTTTTTCACCAACGACGTCGACACCGTCTCCGAGGCGCTCAACAACAGCTTTGCCAACGTGATTCAGGCCGCCATTCAGGTTGTGGGCACCACGGCCATGCTCATCATCCTTAACTGGCAGCTCACGATTATCACGCTCGTGTGCGATGCGGCCATTGTGCTGTATGCGCGCTACTCGGGCGCGCGCTCTAAGCGCTTCTTTGCCGCCCAGCAGGCATCGCTTGGCGACTTGGACGGATATATCGAAGAGATGGTCTCGGGCCAAAAGGTCATTAAGGTCTTTAACCGCGAGGCAGCGAATATCGCCGGCTTCACCTGCCGCAACGACGAGCTTCGCCGCACCGGCACCGCCGCCGTGAGCTATGCCAACTCCATGGTGCCCATGACCGTGGTGATTGGCTACGTCAACTATGCCATCGTCGCCGTGGCGGGCGGCATGCTCTGCATCAAGGGACTCGCCGACGTAGGTGCGCTCGCGAGCTATCTGGTCTTTGTACGCCAGGCGGCCATGCCCATCAATCAGTTTACGCAGCTGGGTAACTTCTTGCTCAATGCGTTGGCCGGCGCCGAGCGCTTGTTCGCGGCTATGGACCTTAAGCCCGAGGTGGACGAGGGCTGCGTGGAGCTGGTGCAGACGGGCGACGCCGCGTGGGCATGGAAGATTCCCGAGGGCCAGGGCGTGGGCGCGTACGGGCACCTGCATGATGTGGCTGCCGTTGATGAGTCGGGCCGCGCGGTGGCCGCCGACGGTACCGAGCTCACGTGCGGCTTGGTCTCGCTTGCCGGCGACGTGCGCTTCCATGCCGTGGACTTTTCCTACGTGCCGGGCACCCGCGTGCTCACGGACCTCAACCTGTTTGCCAAGCCGGGGCAAAAGATCGCGTTTGTGGGCTCGACGGGCGCCGGTAAGACGACCATCACCAACCTCATCAACCGCTTTTACGAGGTCGATGACGGCGAGATCACGTACGACGGCATCGACGTCAAGCACATTGCCAAGGCCAGCCTGCGCGGGTCGTTGGGCATTGTGTTGCAGGATACGCACCTGTTTAGCGGCACCATTGCGCAGAACATCCGCTTTGGCAAGCTCGACGCGACCGACGAGGAGGTGCGCGCCGCTGCCGAGGCAGCCTGCGCGGATTCGTTTATCCGCCGCCTGCCTAGAGGCTACGACACGCCGGTCACGGCCGATGGCGCCAACCTGTCGCAGGGCCAGCGCCAGCTGCTCGCCATCGCGCGCGTGGCCGTCGCCGATCCGCCGGTGCTCATCCTGGACGAGGCCACGAGCTCCATCGACACGCGCACCGAAAAGCTTATCGAGCGCGGTATGGACCGCATCATGCGCGGACGCACTACCTTTATGATCGCGCACCGCCTGTCCACCGTCCGCGACGCCGACGCCATCATGGTCCTCGAACACGGCCGCATCATCGAGCGCGGCACCCACAAAGAGCTGCTCGCCCAGCACGGCGAGTACTGGCAGCTGGCACATGGCTTAAAAGAGTTGGACTAACCCGTTCGAGCACGATGCTTTGACCCCTCCGTGCCCCTCACCTCGCCTCAAACCATCACAACATTCGACGTTTTTTGCCAAAATCGGGAAAAGCATCGAATGTTGTGATGGTTTTTCTGCCACTCGATCGGGCGGAATCGCTTTCTTGCGCACGAAGGTGTGCGGACCCGTGGGCAGGGGAATAAGGTTGGTTATCCGACTCCATTGGAGGGCTCATGGACCTGCCGATCGTCCTGTCCCATAAGACTGCCTGGCTGTACCACAACGTGGCGCGCCCGTCCGAGCCGCTCTCGCGAGCAAGCAGCCTATACGATGAGGACTCGCTTGCTAACGAGGCGGAGCCGACTGCGGGTCTGCCCAAATTGGGGCTCGATGCCAAGGGGCTAAGGGCTTCAACGGCAGTCGGGATCGTTACCGACTATCTGGTCTCGCTTGGTATTCCACGAGAAGAGCTCGATCATATCGACACGCTCGTCAACTTCGATTTTGAGCGCTCGACGCCGGCTGGATTTAGGTGCCATGTGTTTGGGGCGCCGGTACCTCCAGGCCATCTTGTCGAGGTAGCAGAGGGCCTTCTGGTGGTTGATGAGGTCATGTGCTTTGTCCAAGCGGGTTCGTGGATGAGTGAGCCCGAGCAGCTGGAATATGGCTACGAAATCTGTGCCCGATACCATTTGAACCATCTGTCGACAGGCGATTATATCGAGATGGGGCAGAGGTATACCGTTGCCGACTTGATTGCCTATTGCAATGAGAACCGATCTCGTCAGGGGGCTGTATGCGCGGTCGCCGTGCTCAAGCGCGTGCACGATGGCGCGCGATCGCCCATGGAGACGGCCACCGCAATCATGGTCGT
>URJD01000051.1 GCA_900548075.1 uncultured Collinsella sp. | reverse complement strand
CCGGCGCCCGCCAAAAGTGCCACGGTCAGAGCGGCGGAAAGGGCGGCGGCTTTCGGTTTTCGTGAATCGATCCTCATGTAGCTGGAAACCTCCGTAGTGCGTTTTTTTGCTGCGTTTGAGCTGCGTGTGATTCAATCGCGCTGCATAGTACCCCGAGCAAATCGCGACCTGCGGTTTTACTCAAAAGGTGCACGTCAATTGCGTAAAACTCACATCCTCTCGACAGGAGTTTTCCACAACTCGAATGCATAAAGCATGCCAAAAACCCTGTTTTTGCATGCTCGCTATACAAAAAAGGCGCCTGTGCAAACATTGTTCGCACAGGCGCCTTGAGCAGGCATTTTATGCAGTTATACCTATCGAGTCGCAAGGGGTCCTTGCACAAGTCGCCTTACTCGTCCAGCGCGGCGAAGGCCTGCTTCAGATCCCAAATGATGTCCTCGGCGTTCTCGGTACCAATGGAAAGACGGATCGTGGAGGGCGTGATGTTCTGCTCGGCGAGCTCCTCGGCAGAGAGCTGGGAGTGCGTGGTGGTAGCCGGGTGCACGACGAGCGACTTGACGTCGGCCACGTTGGCGAGCAGCGAGAACACCTGCAGATGATCGATGAACTTCCAAGCTGCCTCCTGGCCGCCCTTAATCTCAAAGGTAAAGATCGAGGCACCGCCACGGGGGAAGTACTTCTGATAGAGCTCGTGATCGGGGTGCTCAGGCAGGCTCGGGTGGTTCACCTTGGCGACGTGGCTGTCACCAGACAAGAACTCAACGACCTTCTTGGTGTTCTCGACATGGCGGTCGACGCGCAGCGACAGGGTCTCGGTGCCCTGGAGCAGGATCCAGGCGTTAAACGGGCTGATGCAAGCGCCCTCGTCACGCAGCAGGATGGCGCGAACATAGGTCGCGAAGGCGGCAGGGCCGGCAGCCTCGGCAAACGAAACACCGTGGTAGGAGGGGTTGGGCTCGGCGATCTGCGCATACTTGCCGCTCGCCTTCCAGTCAAAGTTGCCGCCATCGACAATCACACCGCCCAGCGAGGTGCCGTGGCCGCCGATGAACTTAGTTGCAGAGTGAACGACAATGTTGGCGCCGTGCTCCAGCGGACGGAGCAGATACGGGGTGCCGAAGGTGTTGTCGACGACAACCGGCAGACCGTGCTTCTTGGCGATCTCGGAGATGGCGTCGATGTTGGGGATGTCGGAGTTGGGGTTGCCGAGCGTCTCGAGATAGATGACCGTGGTGTTGTCCTTGATGGCACCCTCAACCTCTTCCAGGTTATGGGCATCGACAAACGTGGTCTCGACACCAAACTGGGAGAGCGTATGCTCCAGCAGGTTGTAGGAACCGCCGTAGATGGTCTTCTGAGCCACCACGTGGTCACCGGCCTGGGCAAGAGCCTGCAGGGTATAGGTGATGGCAGCAGCACCGGAGGCGACGGCAAGACCCGCCACGCCACCCTCGAGCGCGGCGATACGGTCCTCGAAGACGCCCTGGGTGGAGTTGGTCAAACGGCCGTAGATGTTACCGGCGTCGGCAAGACCAAAGCGATCGGCGGCGTGCTGGGAGTTGCGGAATACATAGCTCGTGGTCTGATAGATAGGCACGGCACGGGAGTCGGATGCAGGATCGGCGCTCTCCTGGCCAACGTGCAGCTGCAGGGTATCGAAACCAAAGGTGTGCTCGGGGTTGTTGATGAACTGGCTCATGATGATCTCCTTGATCGAACGAAAGTAAATAAAAAGAGAGAATTAAGTCGCTGTCTCCTGATCACGCCGACGGGCGCAAACAGGAGCCCGGCATTCGTCTTGGTAAGCAATTCATATGCGGGCCTCCTTTTGACATCCCGGTTCCGTGGTCGGCTTAATTACCTACCGCCTTTGTGTGTTTTGAATAGTACGGGCATTGTTTCGCTCGGTCAATCACTTAAAAGCGCTAACCTGTTATCGGTTTTTTAGATAGCTATCGAAAGGACGGGCACCGATGACCCTCCAGCAGCTTCGTTTTCTTATCGCCGTGGCAGAGTCCGGCTCAATCAACGCCGCAGCTCAGCGCCTCTATACCGCTCAGTCCAACATCTCAAACGCCGTCAAAAGCCTAGAACAAGAGCTCCATCTGGAGATCTTTACGCGCTCCAGCCGCGGCGTCACGCTCACCAACGACGGCACCGAGCTTTTGGGCTATGCGCGCCAGGTCGTAGAGCAGGCCGACATGCTCGAGGCACGCTACGAGGACGGTGGCACCCCGCAAGCCCGCCTCGCCATTTCCGCCCAGCACTACGCCTTTTCGGTCGAGGCCTTTGTCAACGTAGTCGAGCGCTGCCGCGACAGCAAGTTCGAGTTCATCATGCGCGAGACCACCACATCGCAGATCATCGATGACGTCCGTGCGTTTCGCAGCGATATCGGCATTCTGTATCTGGATGACTTTAACGCCCGCGTTCTGCAGAAGGCCTTCGCCGATGCCCGCGCAAGCTTCCATCCCCTATTCGACGCGACGGTCCACGTCTTCGTTAGCGAGCGCCACCCGCTCGCACGCCGCCCGCAGCTGTCCCTTGCCGACCTCACGCCCTATACGCGCTACAGCTTTGAGCAGGGAACCTCAAACTCCTTCTATTACGCCGAGGAACCTTTTAGCTATATCCCTTGCGACCGCAACATACGAATCTCGGACCGCGGAACACTTACTAACTTACTTATCACGTCGAACGGTTACACCCTGTCGACCGGTGTCCTCTCCAATGAAATGCAATGGGGCATGGCATCGATCCCGCTAGCAGACGCCCCAACGATGCACGTAGGCTATATCATGCACGACGAGCGCAAGCCCTCTCCCCTCTTGCAGCAATACCTCGACGAGCTCAACCGCATCATCCATGCCAACTAACAGTCGGAAGACGGGGTAGAAATCGTAGATTGCTGGCCCCCGGCGGGCATGGCGCTACAATGGTCACTCACATGAAATGCACTCAACGAAAGGAAGCCCGTGAAGGTCATCATCTACACCGACGGCTCGGCCCGATCAAATCCGGGACGCGGCGGCTACGGCGCCGTGCTCAAATACACCAACCCCGCCGGCAAGACCTTCACCTCCGAGCTTTCGCGCGGCTACGCCAAGACCACCAACAACCGCATGGAACTCATGGCGGTCATCGTGGCGCTCGAGGCGCTCAACCGCCCTTGCGAGGTCGAAGTCCATTCCGATTCGCAGTATGTCGTCAACGCCTTTAACAAGCACTGGATCGACGGCTGGAAAAAGCGCGGATGGAAAACCGCCAACAAGCAACCCGTCAAGAACCGCGACCTGTGGGAGCGCCTACTCACCGCCAAAAGCAAGCACAAGGTTGAGTTCATCTGGGTTAAGGGTCACGCCGGTCACGAGCTCAACGAGCGCTGCGATGAGCTCGCCACCACGGCGGCCGACGGCAGCAACCTCGATATCGACGCCGGCTTTAACGAGAGCGACCTGTAATAGCGTTTTCGCGCAGCTTTATATCCCCACGCGCTACACTCATCCTGTAGACCAAACAACGCAAGGGGGACGTATGCTGCGCATCGCGACCATCGGCACATCCATGATCACAGACGACTTTATCCAAGTCGTCAACGCCAACGACCAAGCCGCGTTTGTGGGCACGCTTTCACGCGATGCCAATCGCGGTGCCGCCTTTACCGCCGAGCGCGGTGGCGAGCGAAACTTTACTTCACTCGATGAGCTCGCGGCAGCCGCCGACGTCGACGCCGTCTATATCGGCAGCCCTAACGCGCTTCACTACGAGCAGGCCCTTGCCTGCATCGCCGGTGGCAAGCACGTCATCGTCGAGAAGCCCTTCTGCGCCACCGAAGCGCAGGCGCTGGAAGTCTTCCGCGCTGCCGAGGCAGCAGGTGTCGTGGCCCTCGAGGCCATGCGTCCCCTCCACGACCCCGCCTTCCACGCCATCGAGGACGCCCTGGGCGAGATCGCCCCCATCCGCCGCGCCTCATTGCGCTTTGGCAAATATTCCTCGCGCTACAACGAGATTCTCGCGGGACGCGCCACCAATATCTTCGACTGCAATATGGCATCGGGTTCCCTCATGGACATTGGCGTCTACACCGTCGAGCCCATGGTCGAGATTTTCGGCATGCCCTCCGGCCTTACGAGCATGGCTACTCTGCTCGACCCCGCCACGCGACAGCTCACGCACGGCCCCATCGACGGCTGCGGTTCCATCCTCGCCAGCTACGGCGGTGGCCGTATCTCCGTCGAGCTCGCGCACTCCAAAATAACGAATGACCTGCTGCCCTCGCAGATCGAAGGCGAGCGTGGCACTATCCAGATCGACCATCTGTCCACGCCCCGCAACGTCCGCATCGACTATCGCGGCGATGTCGTACGCGGCTCGGCGACCGAGGCACCGCGCGAACAGGGCGACAACGGCCGCGTGCTCGACCTGCCCAAATCGAGCAACACTATGGAATACGAACTCACAGACTTTATCACCGCTATCGGCGGCATCGATAACGTTAAGGAAGAGATTTGGGAGACCCCGGCGGGACGCCACGAGCTTGGCCACTACCGCGATGTCACGCTCGTCTCACTGCGCATCATGGATGCCGTGCGCCAGCAGGCCGGCATTACCTTCCCGTCCGACGCAGGCAAGCAGGCCTAGCGATGGGCTTCTTCGATACGTTCTTCTCCAGCGTCACCGGCGGCAGTCGAGAGCCTCAAAAACCATCAAACATCGAGCTCGAGTTGCGCCGCAGGCTTACTGTGCTCGCAAGCGACGAGGCCACTCAAGACACTCCCCTGCGCTATTTCCTGCGCTGGGCGGGACAAGTCCAAGGCGTTGGTTTTCGCTTTACCAACACCAACCTCGCGCAGGCACGCACGCTCACCGGCTGGGTGCGCAACATGGAAGACGGCTCGGTCGAGATGGAGATACAGGGAGCTCCGGCAAACATCCTATCTCATCTCGAGGCGCTTCATGCTTCCTACGAGCGCATGGGAACGCGTTTTCGCCTCGTAGACGCCCAGGCCCGAGCCCCACTTGCCAATGAAGACGGCTTCATTCCTCGTTATTAGTATTGTGTGCTAAATACGGTATCATTTACCTACGACCGTTGATAGAAAAGAGGCGAGGCGCATGGCGGTGCAAAGAAGGAATACCAGGCAGCGAAAGCTGGTTCTTGACGCTGTGCGCCAAAGCTATAACCATCCCACCGCCGACGAAATCTACAACGTCGTGCGCGCACAGGATGACAAAATCAGCCGCGGTACGGTCTACCGCAATCTCAATCTCTTGGCCGACGCCGGCGAGATCCTCTCCATCAAGACGCCGGGCGGCAGCCGCTTCGATCGCACGATCGAGCCGCATGCGCATATCATCTGCACCTCGTGCAGCCGCGTCATCGACGTACCGCTTCCCTTCGATGCCCAGCTCGACGCCAAGGCGTCCGAGCAAATCGGATGGAGCGTCAGCTCGCACTACACCATCTTTGAGGGACTCTGCCCCGACTGCCGGTAGATGTTTGGGACATGCCTACTCAGCAAGTAGACGACGCAGCTCTTCTTCGACCGTGCGCACGTAGCGGACACGGTCATTGACACCGCGCATGGTGGGGCTGCAGCTCTCCATCAGATAGGGATGGCCCACCACGTTGAGCATGTCGCGATCGTTTTCGTTATCTCCAAACGCCATCATTTCGTCAGGCGAGATCCCCAGTGCACGGCCATAATCGGCAAGCGCGGACCCCTTGCCCGAACCGAAACCGATAAAGTCCGTCCATTCGGTTCCCGACGTCATCACGTCAACACGGTCGCTAAAGAGGCACTCAAAATACTCCAGCGCCGCCGGCTGCTCCGCCTCGGGCGTCTGGAAGGCAATCTTAATGACATTCTCGTCAATGTCTTCGGGACGGTCGACTACCGCCACATCACAATGGACCTCATAACGCAGGTGGTCAACAAACGCATCGTTGCCGCTCATGGTGTAGAGGTGTCCCTCGCACGAAAGGGTCACGTCGGCATGGGGGTAGGCGACCACGGCATTCGCGATATCCATGGCCAGGCCACGCTCCATAGAACGCTTGACCACGGCACGCCCCTCGCTCATGACCAGGGCTCCGTTTTCGCATACATAGGCGAGTTCATCGGCCACCGGGGCAAACAGATAGCGCAAGCTCGCATATTGACGGCCGCTCGCCGGCATAAACACAATACCGCGACGATGCAGCTCATCAATGAGCTCAAAGGCCTCGGAACGCGGCTCGCGCTCCCCCGGATGCAGCAACGTGCCGTCCAAATCGCATGCAATCAGCTTGATTCCCTCAAGACCCATATGCTTCCCCCAAAGCCTCCTATCAACAGCAAGACGGACCTTGATCGGTCACCCCTCAAAGCCCGTCTTGCGCATACGCGCGCTTAGTCGCGCGTCTTTTTAACGATGGTAAAGTCCGGAGCCATGCTCACGACAACATCGGCCGCGCTCGACGCAAAGCGTCGACCCGCATCGAGCTCGTGCGAAACAATCGAGATTCGAGCTCCCTCGACGCCGCGAAGCATACGGCCCAAAACCGGCTGCACCGGCGTATACATGCGCACGGTATGCTCATCCGAGTCACCCCGGAAGAGCGGCGCATGCATGTTGCCGATCTCCCAGCACGCATGCGCGAGCGCAATCGGATCCATGCGATCGACTTCGACCAAATAGACCTCGGCGCTGCGCAGGCGCACGACAACCACCAGGGGCACCACGCCCGAACGGTCAATGGCGAGCACGTCGCCGTCGACAAGACGACCGCCGTCGGCAGTATCCAGCCGAACATCAATCGTGCGCCCCAGCTCCGTCACGCCCACAAACGCGCATACATCAGCCTGATCCCAATCGAGCAGCAACTCGTCAACTTCAAAGACACCGCCCAGCTCCCGGCGAAGCAGGAGTTCATAGGACGGATCGTTGAGATTTCCCAAGCATGTCGTCGAAATCAAGCGTTCAGGCATACTCTAGCCCTCAACCTCGACGAGCTCGATATCAAAGTTGAGGTCCTTGCCGGCCAGCTCGTGGTTGGCGTCGAGCGTCACGGCCTCGGGCGTTACGTCGATGACCACAGCGGGGACGGGCACACCGCTCGGCGTAGACAGGAAGAGCTTCATGCCCTTCTCGATCTGCTCGATGTTGGGAACCTGTTCGGCCGGGAAGGTCAGGACCATCTCGGGGTTGTGCTCGCCGTAGGCATCAGCAGCAGGAATGTGCACGGTCTTCTTCTCGCCCACCTGCATGTCGACAACAGCGGCGTCGAAGCCCTTGATCATCTGGCCGGCGCCACAGGTGAACTCCAGCGGCTCGCCGCGATCGTAGGAGCTATCGAACTGCGTGCCGTCGTCGAGCGTGCCACGATAATGGGTCTTGACCTTCTTGCCCTGGTTGGACATGGAAACCTCCGTATATAAGGGCGGCGCACAACGCAAGCCGCCGTGAACATATGGCGCTAACTATACCCTAGTCATACAATTCAAAGACAGTTTGCAAAGAAACGCTGCAACCGGAGGAACTATGGCATATCCCGTATTTGACCTACACTGCGACACCGCCGACCGCATCGGCTGGGCCACGCTCGATCTCGACCTGCGCTTTACCGCCGGCACCGACGGTTATTTCCCCGGCGACGAAACGCATCCGCAAGATTTCGACCTCATCGAGGGCAACGCCTGCGCCATCTCGCTCGCAAAGATCGGCAACACGCCGTGGGCACAGTGCTTCGCCACGTTTGTCCCCGACGAGATTCCCACCGCCCACGCCGCGCGCTTCCAGGCGCAGATCATGGCGCACATGAGCGGCCAGGCAATGCTTAACCACGACCGCATGGTCAACGTACGCAGCGCGGCAGACATTCGCCCTGCGCTCAAAGACGGCAAGGTCGCCTGCATCCACACCATCGAAAACGCCACGTTCTTTGCCGAGGACCCCGCGCTGATCGAGGTACTCAAGAGCCTGGGCGTACTCATGTCATCACTCAGCTGGAACGCGCAGGGGCCGCTCGCGAGCGGCCACGACACCCACGCCGGCCTCACCGCCGCCGGCATCGAGGCCCTTACGCAGATGGAGCACGCCGGCATGGTGCTCGACGTCTCCCACCTCAACGATGAGTGCTTTGACGAGGTTGTCGCCCACGCCACGCGCCCCTTCGTCGCCAGCCACTCCAACTCCCGCGCGGTTTGCGGCGTCAAGCGCAACCTCACCGACGACCAGTTCCGCACCATTCGCGACATGGGCGGTATCGTCGGCCTCAACTACTGCAGCGAGTTCCTTTCCAACGACGCAACCGACAAAACCGCCGCAGACGTCACCTTCGACCAGCTAGCGGCACATATCGAGCACTGGCTCGACCTGGGCGGCGAGGACGTCATCGCACTCGGTGGCGACTGGGACGGTGCCACGGTGCCCGCCTTCCTCTCCGATGCCAGCATGATGCCCGAGTTCCAGAACATGCTCTCCAAGCACTTTGGCAAGACCGTGATGCAAAAGCTCTGCAGCGACAACGCGCTTGCCTTCTTTGAGCGTTATTAATTTCACATCCCTTGAGCGGGCCGGCATGCCGAACGGTCGACATGCCGGCCCGTCCCCCAATCCAAAGGACCGCTTTTGACGCAGCAGTTTACGATTTCCGCATCCCGACCGGATGGGACGCCCATCCCCGTCGTCGTTACCAAAAAGTGCGTCAAGAACTTCAACCTACGCGTCACTTCGAGCGGTGAGGTCCACGCCAGCGCACCGCTCGGCGCCACCCGCGAGCGTATCGAAGCGTTTGTGAAGCGCAACAGCGCCTGGATTATCAGCCGACTTGCCCAGCGCGAGCAGCGTCAGGCGACGGCACGAGAGCCGCTCAGCCCCTCGTCCATCATTGCACTTTGGGGCAAGCCCATCACGGTACAGGATGCACTCGATCACAACTTTGCATCACCCGCACCGCGACCCAAACAGGCCACCTTCGCAAGTTTTATGGGTACCGATGAATCGGACGAAGGCCCACAGGCCAAGCGGCACGCAATCCTCGACGGCCTAACGTCCGATGAGCTCCAAGCCCGTATCGACCAGCTCTATGCAACCGAGGTCACCACGGCGCTGTACGATATGGTGCACGCGTACGAAATCGCAATGGGCGTCACCGTGGCCCGCGTCTCCGTGCGCAGCATGAAAACGCGCTGGGGATCATGCACGCCCAAGACCGGCGCCATTCGCATCGCACGCGAACTTGCCGCCTATCCTGCCGAATGCCTCGACATGGTTGTCGCCCACGAGCTCGTCCACTTGCTCGAGCCAAGCCACAATCAGCGATTCCACGCCCTGCTCGACACGTACTGTCCCAACAATAAAGCTCTGTCGCAGCGGCTCAAGCAGCCACCCCTCAACAAGCTCTAGCGTCGACTAGCGCACGCGCTCGATCTCGACGCCGCAGCTTGCCAGAGGCAGGCCAACAGGAGCCCACGGCTTATCGAGCTTTATGCGCACACCAAGCAGCGAGGGATAACGGCGCAGCAGCATCTGGGCTGTCCCCTCGGCTGCCGCCTCGATGAGCTTAAACGTATGCTCGCGCAGATAGCCATCGACATCGTGGCACACCGAGCCGTAGTCAATCGAGGCATCCAGGTTATCGTGCTCCCCCGCCGCGCGCAGGTCGGCATAGAGCACCAGAGAAACGATGAACTTCTGACCCAGCGCATTCTCCTCGGGATACACGCCATGGTTGGCAAAAACCTCAAGGCCGTCAATGACAATGCGATCGGCATGGCGCAGATCGTCATAGCTCACGTGAGGCACCGCCGTTGCGGTGGATATTTCGCCCCTTCCACGGCGAGCGAGCTCGGCGCCTTCAGTCTTGGTTGCATTCTCGGGCAGTTTCTTGTTACTCAACGCGATCGTCTCCTTCGTTTAGAACCCCGACCGCGCAAACTAACTACACGCGAATCGACAGGTTCTTTTTATCATCGCTCCAGTTGCAAGCGTTGCGCGCGGGGCATGCAAAGCAGGCACGCGACGCTTTGTCGGCTGCATAGAGCAGACGCTCAAGCGGTTGGCTGTTCACGCGCAGCTTTCGATGGCCCAGAATGGCCGTCTTAATGGCTGCGGCATCGGCCGGCTCAAACGCCACGTCATCGGGCATGCCGCCGAGAATCGCATCAGCGACGCGTTCGCTTGTAACATCATGGGATATACCCGATTCATACTGTTCATCTTTGCCGATATCGTGAAGAAGTGCCGTGGC
>URJD01000050.1 GCA_900548075.1 uncultured Collinsella sp. | reverse complement strand
ACATGATCGGCCAGATCACGGCCATTCTCGCCAAGGACAACGCCAACGTGCAGCGTATGACCAACGAGTCCGCTGGCGAGAACGCCTACACCATGTTCGACACCGACGAGCACCTGGACAGCAGCACCATCGAGGCGCTCAAGCAGATTCCGTCGATGTATCGCGTGCGCGTGATCAAGTAGCGCCGGCTGATCTGACGGGCAGCTCCCCATGTGGCCTGCCCGTCACTGACATTGAATGCCCGCGGGGGCGCCTTTCGCACGAGAGGCGTCCCCGTTTTTGTGAGCGCTCCATTAAATGCACCGAGCCGCTTCTTGGCATACAATCTGTATGTTGACCTAACTATCTGTGAGGTGCCTATGGTTGATACAGATTTTGCTTGGCGGCTTACGCAAGGGCTCGTGCGGATCGACAGTTCCGACCCAGGTGCGTATGAGAGCGAGATTGAACGCTATATCAAAGCGTTGGTTGAGGAACGGTTGGCGCAGCTGAGCCATCCGGTACTCGATACCGCGCAGATTGCAGAGCTCGAAGTACTCCCCGGGCGCCGCAACCTTATGGTCACCGTGCCGGGCCAAAGCGACGAGCCGCGACTCGTCTATATCTGCCATATGGATACCGTTACGCTGGGCGATGGCTGGGACGCGGACATTCCGCCGCTCGGGACGGTTGTGCGTAACGACAAACTCTATGGCCGTGGCGCCTGCGACATGAAGGGTGGCCTGGCCTGCGCCATTGCCGCACTGGTCCATACGCTCGAGCACGTGGTGGCGGATGGCGCGCTGCCCCGCCGCGGCTTTTCGCTCATCTGCTCGGTCGACGAGGAAGATTTTATGCGTGGCTCAGAGGCCGCGATCGATGCTGGCTGGATCGGCTCGCGTGAATGGGTGCTGGACACCGAGCCCACCGACGGACAGATCCAGGTGGCGCACAAGGGGCGTACGTGGTTCGAAATTGAAATGACTGGCGTGACGGCGCATGCGAGCCAGCCCTGGAAGGGCGCGGATGCCGTCGCCGCCATGGCCGAGGTCGTGTGTTCGCTCCGTCGCGCGTTTATGGCGCTGCCCGCGCACGATGAGCTGGGGCCTTCGACCATCACGTTTGGCCAAATCGAGGGCGGATATCGCCCCTACGTCGTACCCGACCGCGCCAAAGTCTGGGTCGACATGCGCCTGACCCCGCCGACCGATACGGCCGCCGCGACGCGCATGGTAGAGCAGGCCATCGCCGTCGCCGAAGCCGCCGTTCCCGGTTGCCATGGCAGCTACACCGTGACGGGCGACCGCCCCGCCATCGAGCGCGACCCAAACTCTCCCCTTCTAGCAGCGCTCAAGCGTGCCGCCGATGACGTGACGGACGCGGACACGACCGTCGGCTTCTTTACCGGCTACACCGACACCGCCGTCATTGCCGGCAAGACAGGTAACCGCAATTGCATGAGCTACGGTCCCGGGTCGCTCGCGCTCGCGCACAAGCCCAACGAATATGTGCCCCACGCCGATATCGTTCGTTGTCAGCAGGTGCTAATCGCGCTCGCCGATAACGTGCTCTGGGACGCGAGCGGCCAAGTTGGGGCATAATAAGCCGCGAACAAACCGACTCGTGCGTTAGGACCGCCCATGAAAGCACTTCCGTTTCCCTGCATCCGCCCGGCTCAGAACCGCGTGCTCGAGGCGCTGCCTGCGATGGGCGGCATCCTGAGCGGTAACGATTCTCTGCGCGGCGCGATTGCCGATGGCCTGATGCTCAAGGATCCGGGCGCGGCGTATTACGTGTACGAATGCTCGGGAGAGCCGGGGCGCGTGACGGGCGTCGTGGCGATTTGCCCGATTGGCGCGCTTGCGGGCGGCGAGGGCGATGCCAGCGCCGACGTGGCCGCCGCGTGTGCGATCGCCGAGCTCAAAGTTCAGCCCCGTCCCGTGTCGCTCGCCTACGAGGCATCGCCCGTTATGGATATCATCCTGGGTGCCGCCAAAGAGGGCGCCTCACTCTACGCCGTCACCGACCCTGCCGGCATTACGCACCGCGTGTGGGAGGTCAAGCGCGAGGACGCCGTCGGGGCCATCCGCGCCATGCTCGATCAGGCGCCCGAGCCGGCGCTGGCAGATGACCCCACCTACGCCGCCGCTCTGACCGGAGCGTCGCAGCTCCTAGCCGACGAGGCCCGCGCCGACGGCACATATACGGGCAAGGAGCCGTTCAACTTCACCGTGGCCGCGCTCTTCCCTGCCGCGCAGGTCAGCGGCGCCGCACCGCAGGTCCCGACGGGCCTGCTCACCCACCAAGTCGCGCGGTTCTAGAGGGCTCAAGCGCTCAGTACAAAACTCGGCACCCAAACGAACAAGGGGCGGGGATGCAATGCCAACGCATGCATCCCCGCCCCCTTCGCATCGAGCAAGTATGCCGGCGACCCATGCACCGCGCTCGCGCTACCCGCGCTGCGGGCCCGCTGCCGCCACGAGCGGCTCCAACCCCAGCTCGCGCGCGTAGTCTTCCTGCGTAAAGATCTCGACCAGTTCAAACATATCCGTCGCATCGTCAAACGCAAAATGCAGCACGGAGCAATTGCCCGGCACGCGGTCGCGCTCATCTGCCGCCGCGCCCTTCACGTGGTCCATAAACTCTTTGATGGCCGACCCGTGGCTCACCGCCAGCACGCACGTATGGTCCGGACGCTGCATGAGCTCGGTTAGCGTCGCGACCATGCGCTCGCGCACCTGCATCTGACCCTCGCCGCCAAACTGGCGATAGAAGTCGCGCCACGGGCGCTCGGGCATCAGCATCACGCGCTCGGCCTCAAAGTCGCCAAAGAACCACTCGCGCAGGCCGTCCAGGCGCTCGTACGCCAGACCCGGCCACAGATTGGCGATGGTCTGCTCGGTACGATGTAGCGTGGAGGTGTAGGCGTGATCGGGCTCAATGCCGCGCGCACGCAAGAACATGCCGGCGCGCGCCGCTTGGCCGCAACCAAGCTGCGTGAGCGGCGAGTCGCTCCAGCCCTGAATAATGCGCTTGAGGTTAAATATTGTCTGCCCGTGACGGACCAGATACAGGTCTTTATTCATAGGGGTCCTTTCGTTCGCTACCAATCAAGGAGCGAAAACGCCCCGTCGCGATAGCCAAAATGAAGCACGGCACCGTTGTCGGGCATCTCTCCCCCGCCGGCCACATACTCAAGAAACTCCCGGCAGGCAGAGCCGTGGGAGACTACCAGCACACAGTTATGCTGCGGCCGGTCCATGATACGGGACAGCGCCGCGACCATGCGCGACCGAAGTTGCGCTTCCGACTCGCCACCAAAGGCAACCGGATAATCGCCCAAGGGCTGCGGCGGCATCTCGCGGTTTGATGTACCCTCCAGCGAGCCCAAATGCCACTCACGCAGGTCGTCGACCAGCTCTATGGAACAGCCTTCGCCAGCAATAAGCTCTGCCGTATGCCGCGCCCGGCCCAGCGGAGAGGAATACACGTGATCGAAGGTCACGCCACGCACCTCAAACGCCGTGCGCGTCGCAAGCGCCTGCTCGCGCCCACGCGCCGTCAACGGCGAATCATGCCAGCCCTGCAAAATGTTCCGCACATTGAACTCAGTCTGCCCATGCCGCACCAAATACAGATCGGCCACATGCCCTCCCCTCGCACCACCACAAAGGGGACAGGCACCTTTGTGGTGGTTTTACAGCCATCGAACCGCGCCGCACAACTACACCAGCACGTCGGCCAGCGGGCGCTTGGGCACGTGATGCACCTGCGCCTCGTCGCGCCAATAATTGATAGAACCGTCGGGGTTGGAATCGATCGGGTCGATAACCTGCGTCTCGGCCGGCACGCCAAAGGCCATGATCAGTTTGAGCTCGTACTTGTCGTTATCGAGCCCCATCATATCAATCGCGCGGGGCGTGAAGGCCTTGAACATGCAGGCCGCCACCTCGGGCGTGGCGCTGCGGGCGGCGAGCATCATCGTCTGGGCGGCAATGCCGGTGTCGACCTCGGTGATGGGCGCGGCCGGCTTGCCCGGAACGGCGCGCTCGGCAAGAATCGCGATATAGCCGGTCGGCCGCTCGCCCTCATCGGGACCCGGCCAATCCTTGAGCGCGCCGGCCCACGCGAGCTCGTCAAACACGCGTGCGCAGTCCTCGGCACCGCTCACCACATGAAAGCGCAGGCGCTGAGCGTTGGCGCCGCAGGGAGCCAGGTGCGCCAGTTCCGCCAGCTCGAGCAGAAACTCACGCGGCACGCGCATGGACTCGTCAAAGCGACGGCACGTGCGGGCGCGGCGGACCAGTGCGTCAAACGCGTCCAGGCCAAGCTTCTCGCAACCCTGCTTTGCCATCGACTCGGCGCTCACCGGCGCCGCGGGAACTGCTTCGTTCATAGAGACCCCCAATAAAAGCCAATTGTCCTTAGGAAAATCTAACCTAAAACGTAGGCAATAACGCTCGGCGGCGCAATGTTCCACAACTGTTGAATAGTCCCCACCAAAACGGGGATAAAGGTAACAATTCGGGATTGTGGGGCGGCAATTCACCCTTCCCGCCCCATGCAGTGGCGCCCTTGGGCGATACTTGTTGCAGTACTTTTGGCGTACGCCGCACGGAAAGCAATAAACGCGACGTGCACCGCACGGAAAGGAGACATCATGGGCATCTTTAAGAACGATGACCAAAAATCGAGTCAGTTTGGATTTGACGAGAAAAGCATGGCGGGCAAGGCCGTCAAGGCCGTGCGCTGGATCTACGCCATCACCGGCGTCGTCGCGCTCCTCGCCGGCATCGCACTGCTTTTTGCACCTGCCAAGTCCCTCATCTTTTTGACGACTGTCCTGGGCTTTTACTTTGTAATCACGGCGGCCATCAGGCTGTTTACCGCCATTTTTGAGCCGCTGCTGCCCACCGGTTGGCGCGTGACGAGCATCATCTCCAACCTGCTCATCATTTTGGGCGGCGTAATAATCCTGCGCAATCAGGCGTTCTCGACCGCGACCCTCACCACGCTCGTGGTGGTCGTTGCCGGCTTTGGCTGGATCGTTGAGGGCGTCATGTCGATTCTGGAGTCCGAACTTTCGTCCAACCGCGCCCTCGCCATCCTGAGCGGTGCGCTCTCCATCATCGCGGGCATGTTCGTGTTTATCTATCCGCTGTGGTCGGCCAAGATGCTCGTCATCTTTAGCGGCGCCGCGCTGTTGGTGTTTGGCGTGACGCTGATTGTTCGCGCCATTCAATTTGGCAAAATGGTGCACTAGATGCCGCGAACGCTCTTTATTGATGCCGACGCCTGCCCGGTCACGCGCGAGTCGATTGACTGCGCGCGGCGAGCGGGCGTCGCCGTTGTTATCGCCGGCAACAGCACGCAAAACCTGGAACGGCACATACATCGCGACGACCCGCGCGATGCCGAGCACGCGCGACGCGGATTTTGGGTCACGACACTCGATGTGAGTGTGGGCGCCGACAGCGCCGACTTTGCCATTGTCGAACGCCTGCAGGCGGGCGACGTGGTCGTGACGCAGGACATTGGCTTGGCGAGCATGGTGCTCGGGCGCGATGCCGCCGCCATCGGTGTACGCGGGCGCGTCTACGACAAAGCGACCATCGACATGCAGCTGTTTATTCGCCACGAGGAAAAGAAGGTACGCCGCGCCGGCGGACGCACTCGCGGTCCGGCAGCATTTACCAGCGAAGACCGCGCCCGCTTTAAACGCAACCTCACCGAGTTGCTGCACTAACCAAGGTAGATTTTTGAGACATGCCTAAAATCTACCTTTTTGTTTTGAGCGGTGTGAGCGCTCGGAATCCATGGCTCAACAAAAAACGGGCTTCAAAATGCCATGCGTCGCCGCATTGCGCAGGCGCTGAGCATGGCTATTTGAAGCCCATTTTTTAGGCCTACTTAGAGGCCAACGGCGGAGAGGATGAGGCCCCAGCCAGCGCCGATGACGTACATCATGATCAGGAACACGGCATTTTCGCGGGCGCTGCGGTTGGTGCGGAACAGCACCAGATAACCCACGCCGGCGGAAATGAGCGTGCCGGCGAGCATCGGCGCCAGTTGCAGCGCGCCTTCCAGATACAGCTGTGTAATGACCACGCTCGCCGAGCAATTGGGAATCAGCCCGACAAGCGCCGAACCCAGGACAGCGAGTGTCTCGTTGCCGCGCAGGAACTGCTCGATCGCGGACTCGCCGAACGTCTCGAGCACGGCGACCAGAATCAGCGTCACCAGAAAAATGAATACCGAGACCTGCACGGTGTGCGAGATCGCACTGCGGATGATCGACAGGACAGGCGTCCCTTCGTGGGAGTGAGAGTGACCGTGACCGTCATGGTGTTCATGTTCGCCCTCATGACCGTGATCGTGGCCATGTCCGTGTTCGTGCTCGTCCTCGTCTTCATCACAACCGCAATGGTCGCGTTCGCACAGCTCGTGGATGTGGTCGGCGCTCACGCCTGCCTCGGCCACCTCGTCGATGATGTCACCGCCGCTGTGGTCGTCGTGCGCGCAGTTCACGTGGGCCGGGTTGGCCGCGGTTCCCAGCACGGTACGGCGAATCGCCGCATGCGCGCGAGCGTTACGACGCAGGCCGCGAATGGCGGCGTCCACGATAAAGCCCGTGACCAGCGCGATCAGTGCCTTCGAAGCCAAAAGCATCGCCATGCTCTGCACGGGCACCTGCTCGGCAAGCAACAGCGGCAGCATCTCATCGGAGGTCGAAAGGAACACCGCCACCAACGTGCCCAAGGTCACGACACGACCGGCGTACAGCGTGGCCGCCATTGCCGAAAAGCCGCACTGCGGCACCATGCCCAGCAACGAGCCAACCACGGGGCCCGCGGCACCGGCGCGCTTGATGGCGCCGTTAACGCTGTCGCCCGCAACGTGCTCCAGGGTCTCGAGGGCCAGATACGTCACCAACAAAAACGGCACCAGCGACAGCGTGTCCTTGCCGGCGTCGAGCAGAATATCTATCAGTAAATCCATGACGGATGGAACCTTTCGTGTCTTTCGGCAGCATTGTAAAAGTCCTAGCGGTCAACTAGGGTATTGTAGTTGACCTAGGCGTGGTGCCAATAGTTGCCCATGGTAAACTATCATCTCGCCATAACTCAGTAACCCCGAGCCGCGCGACGCGGCCCGTCCAAGGAGCAGCCTATGAACGTTTCGCAAGCACTTGAATACGAGCGCCAGCCGTTTATTCCCATGTTTATCTATGGCGACCACGGCGCCATGGAGTCCGAGCGCCAGAAGGGCGAGGAGGCCCTCAAGGTGCTCGAGACCGAGTACTTTACCGCCGAGGGCGACCCCAGCTTCGACTTTGCCACCGTGCGCGACCTGGCTGACCGCAACCGCGACCTGTGCGACCAGATTGGCGAGGCACGCCTGCGCAACGTGACGCCCGCGACGCTTTCGCGCGGCCTGTCCGATGCCGACACCTGCGCGGCCATCGGTAAGATGCAAAAGCGCACCGCCGCGTCGGTCATGCGCGAGATCCGCGGCGACCGCGACGCGCTCGGCGTGGCCTACGCCCGCAAGCCCATCCAGGGCACCGTGCTCGGTATCGACATCGAGACCACCGGCCGTGCACCCGAGCGCGGCTACATCATCAACGTAGGCTGGGAGATCATGGAGCTCACCAGCGACGCCGTCCCGCACGACGCCGAGGCACACTACTGCGGCCTGCCCGACATCTACCGCGGCGAGGATGTGCCGTTGTCGAATATCCACCACATTACCTGGGACGACATCGACGGCAAAAAGCCGTTCCGCGAGAACAAGGAACTGCAGAAGCAGCTGCTCAAGCTCATGAAGAAGTACCCGTACATGGCACACAACGCCGCGTTTGAGGACAGCTGGTTCAAGATCCACCTGGACGGCTACGCCGAGGCACGCCGCGCCGGTAAGATCATCGTCATCGATTCACGCCAGATCTGCCGCAGCCTGGATGCCGACGTCCGCTCGCTCCCCCGCGAGTCCGCCCCCGCCGCGCTCGAGAACTGGGCGCGCCGCCGTGGCACCCTCGCCGCCGACGCCAGCGAGCAGCATCTGGGCCTGGACGACACCGACCTCATGCTCCGCACCGTCCAAGCCGAGTTCAACCTCAAGAACCTGTTTGCCAAGTAGAAACGCCTGCGACAAACTCCGGCGTAGATCACAAGCGGCCCCGCAGCGGGAAACCCCGCAGCGGGGCCGCCCTACGTTCCACAGATAGATCTGCCATCACAAATTCTGAACCCTCATTTTGAACGATTTCGGCCAATTCCCGACACGTAATTCGTTGTCGGATGGTGATGCATCACTATCAAATGTGCGGCAATTGAGTATTTATATGCTATAGCTAAGCTGCGAAAACTATTATTTAGGGCATACCAACTCATAATTGCGTCAAGCTTTTGGACAGCATTTGGTTAGACCTCTAAATCGGCTTTTCCACTCAGCGCCGTCAACACGACATTAGCTGACACGATATATACCATGAGTATCGTATTGTCACATACCACTGCAAAAGCGGTCTACCAGGCCGTGCATTCGGTGTCTGCGAAAGGCATCGAGTCCTGTAACCCGGCCGCGATTTACGGATCATGTCCCACCGGAACGCTCCTTGACGCAGCCGCAGAATGGCTCACCAAACATGATGTTTCCCTCGACGCAAATGATTCCCTCGAGGTAATGGTGTTTGATCGCAGGAATGCGCGCTATGCAATGAACTGTCAATGCCACGTGTCTTCAAAACGATTCTCGAGCTCACGCTTTATCGAGCTCAAAGATGGCATCTTCGTTGTTGGAGTTGAGCTTTGCGCACTTCAGGCCGCCACCTATCTCCCTTTTCGCGAACTAGTGGAGTACTACTTTGAGCTGTGCGGCGCTTATTCCCTTGGAAACGGTTCTTCTACCTCTTATACCGAGCGTTTCCCACTTACCTCGACCGAGAGGTTAAAGCAGTTCTTTAATTCCATTACCAGATGCGACGGTTTGGCCCTTGCCCGAAAGGCGATCCAATGTGTACGCGACGGATGCCGGTCACCCATGGAAACGGCATTTGTCATGATGCTAACGCTGCCCAAAAGCGAAGGAGGGCTTGGTATTAAGGGAATTGAGACCGATTACAAGGTGCAGGTCACCGCCGCCGCAAAGAATCTCACGAGACGCAAAAAGTTCTTTATGGATGCATATCTAAAGAAATCTCGAACAGACATTGAATACAACGGTTTTAATCATGACGCGGAAGAAGACCGCGCCATCGATGAGGAGCGCAAGAATGCGCTTGCGTCCATGGGATACGAAATCATCACCGTCAGCCGTTATTCCTTTATGCATGCCAGCGCTTTCGTTAGGGTCATGGAAGCGATCCAACGGAAAGAGGGCATACGCCCCTCGCGTCTGCCAAAAGACTTTCAAATCATGCAAGAGGACCTGAGACAGTTTGTGCTCAGAAGGTTTATAGAAGAGAAAAAGCGAATTCAGAAGCAGCTTCGCAAGGATTCCGAAGAGCGTCAACGAATCGACCTCGAAAAAGCAACACTCGAAGGCATCACGCTGGATGACCCGACGATTAATGAAGTTCCGGCAATCGATGACATGCAGACTGTCGAATCCGACAGCCCATCATTTTCCCAAACAAGCAGCCTCGCGCCCGAGGGCAGGATCTTCGGGGCCGGAAGCTAGACCGGCTAACAAGGTGGGTACCCTAGCGATGTGCAAAATTGCGAGTATTCAGCAGGGTCAGCCCTCCAGCACCCACAAGTTAATCCAAATGAGAAACAAAGACGCTATCGAACGGGAACGTTAGGCAACACTTGAGGAAGATCTTGTCTGTTTACCGCCCTTGGATAACTCTTGAGCGGCTTTATTTGGCCTGGAATAGATAAACAGACCCCCTATAGTTGCAGAATACTCCAATTTTTGCACGGCGCGGGGGCACCCACCTCGGCATCGACTATCAAAACCGCTCAATCCGGGATCTCGTCCACTATTCCCCATCATTTTGTGCGATGAATTACTTAAACGTTATTGACATATGAACATGCGCTCATATAATCGGAAGTAAGTTATATGAGCGCATGTTCATATGAAAGGATATTGCAATGAGCATCCGCGTTGATGAAATGAAGCCCGACACCGAGGCCACCGAGCCCGTGATCCCCACCACCTGCTCGCCCGAGGACCTTCCCGACGAGGAACTGCTGTACGACCTCGCCGACCTGTTCAAGGTTTTCAGCGACACCACGCGTATCAAGATCCTCTACGCCCTCATGGGCCGCGAGCTCT
>URJD01000049.1 GCA_900548075.1 uncultured Collinsella sp. | reverse complement strand
ATCTTAAGATTTTTGTTGGCCGAATCGCTTGACAAGAGTGGTTCGGCCATTTTCTATTCCGAGAGCTCAGCCTGTGCCTTCACCCGCGCATAAGCGCGCACGATACGAGATACGGTACTCTTGCTGATTCCCGTATACCGTTCGACCTCGCGCACCGTGTAGCCGCCATCGTGCAGAGCGAAAATGATTCTGTCTCGCCGCGAGGGCGCAACGGTCTTGAGTTCGTTGAGCGGCACGCCCAGGCGCTTCGCCATCTTGTCGGCAAAGGCGTGGCGTTCCCACTCCGTCTCTTTCATATCGCCCAGCGCTGGCTCGCCGCCGTCGGGCGTCGACAGCGAATGGGTAATAAAGCCCTCGGCAGAACCAAAAAGCTCAAGCACGCAAGAAGGATCAGAAAATCCCCTCGCGACATCAGCCGCGTCACCGTCGTAAGCGCACAAATGCTCCGCAAAGCTGCTCCAGGGATAACGCTCGATTAGGCTAACGCCCGCCTCCTGTGGATCGGCGTGTACGGAGCGAATAGCCTCCATCACCTGCCAGTCGGTATCGAGCGAGCGCCGGTCAAAACGGTTCTGGAACAGATGGCCTGTGCGCCCCGTGCGTTTATTGAACCGCCGCGCGTACGTCAAAAGCAACCGGTGCATCGCCGCGCTCATCCTGTCCTCGTAATCTGCAAGCACCAAATGCACGTGAGTGCCCATAAGGCACCAGGCGATAACCGTCACATCCTCCTCGCGGCAGCACTCGCGCATCAGCTCCAAAAACTCCCACCGGTCTTCATCGCCCTCAAAGATGAGCTGCTTGTCCGTACCGCGGGCACAGACATAGTAAAAGCCGGTAACCGTTCTCCAAACGCGCTGCATGGCGCTCCCTTCGCCGGGATCTGCTTGCCATCCAATACAGCACGATTGAAGCGTGCCATCAAAACATTCACGCAAAACAATACACTCGCGCGGCCAAAGGCAGTAAACGGGCGGTGAACGGCACCGTTGCAACAGGTCAACCCATGCAACGCTTACAAGAGCTGACCAAAATCTTACCAAAATCGGACCCCCTCTACGGAAGTTCACGACCATAGAATATAGAGTTAAACCGTTTCAATTAAAACTTCCGGACTTCTCGCTACGAAAACTGAGCCGTTCGCCGAATATTCCGTGCATTTCGCGGTATTATAGGGGCTGCATGTCATGTCCCTTTCGAAGGGTCGCCCGGCAATCGCCAGCCACGACCCCCAGACGGGACGCCAACACGATAGAGAGGAGAGGCATGCAGTACTCACAGGAAGTGGAGAACATGTGCCCCGTTGCCAAGGGTGCATACCACGGCCCCGCACCCATCCCCGAGGAGGGCAAGTGGGTCCAGGCTAAGGAGATTTCCGACATCTCCGGTCTTACGCACGGTGTGGGTTGGTGCGCACCTCAGCAGGGCGCCTGCAAGCTCACGCTGAACGTCAAGGACGGCATCATCGAGGAGGCCCTCGTTGAGACCATCGGCTGCTCGGGCATGACCCACTCTGCCGCCATGGCTTCCGAGATCCTTCCCGGTAAGACCATCCTCGAGGCCCTCAACACCGACCTCGTCTGCGACGCCATCAACGTTGCTATGCGCGAGATCTTCCTGCAGATCGTTTACGGCCGCAGCCAGACCGCGTTCTCCGAGGGCGGCCTGCCCGTGGGCGCCTCCCTCGACGACCTCGGCAAGGGCCTTCGCTCTCAGGTCGGCACCATGTTCGGCACCAAGGCCAAGGGCGCTCGTTACCTCGAGCTCGCTCAGGGCTACGTCACCCGCATGGCTCTCAACGACAAGAACGAGATCATCGCATTCGAGTTCCTGAACCTCGGCAAGTTCACCGACGCCGTCAAGGCCGGCAAGACCCCCGAGGAGGCCATCGCTGGCGCTATGGGCCACTATGGTCAGTGGGAGAACGCTGCCAAGTACATCGACCCGCGCACCGACGAGGAGACTCACTCCGTCGCCAGCGTGTTCCCGGTTCACGAGTAGAAAGGGAGGGAAATAACTATGACTGTTACGTTCGAAGGTTACGAGCGCCGCGCTGACAAGATCAACAAGTGCCTCGCCGACAACGGCATCGCCTCCCTCGAGGAAGCTCTGCAGATCTGCACCGACAAGGGCTTCAACCCGCGTGAGATCGTCAACAACACCCAGTCCATCGCCTTCCAGAACGCCGAGTGGGCCTACACCCTCGGTTGCGCTCTCGCTGTCAAGCGTGGCGCCAAGTCCGCTTCTGAGGCTGCCGCCATCATCGGCGAGGGCATCCAGGCCTTCACCGTCCCCGGCTCCGTCGCCGAGGACCGTAAGGTCGGTCTGGGCCACGGCAACCTGGGCGCCATGCTGCTCTCCGACGATACTGAGTGCTTCGCCTTCCTGGCTGGCCACGAGTCCTTCGCTGCCGCCGAGGGCGCTATCGGCCTGGCTCTGAACGCCAACAAGGCTCGCAAGAAGCCGCTGCGCGTTATCCTCAACGGTCTGGGCAAGGACGCCGCCCAGATCATCGCCCGCATCAACGGCTTCACCTACGTGAAGACCCAGTTCGACTACTACACGGGCGAGCTCAAGGTCGTCGAGACCATCCCCTACTCCGATGGTCCCCGCGCTGCCGTTAACTGCTACGGCTCCGACGACGTCCGCGAGGGCGTTGCCATCATGTGGCACGAGAACGTCGACATCTCGATCACCGGTAACTCCACCAACCCCACGCGCTTCCAGCACCCCGTCGCTGGCACCTACAAGAAGGAGCGCCTCGAGGCTGGCAAGAAGTACTTCTCCGTCGCTTCTGGTGGCGGCACTGGCCGTACCCTGCACCCGGACAACATGGGCGCCGGCCCTGCCTCTTACGGCATGACCGACACCATGGGCCGCATGCACTCCGACGCCCAGTTCGCCGGTTCTTCCTCCGTGCCTGCGCACGTCGACATGATGGGTCTCATCGGCATGGGCAACAACCCCATGGTCGGTGCCACCGTCGCTTGCGCTGTCGCCGTCGAGGAGGCCCTCAAGGCCTAATCGCGCCCGCGCGATGCTCATATAGTTGAGCTTTAGAGCCGCTACCTTTCGAGGTAGCGGCTCTTTTTGTTTGCGCTGGCGCAGGGTAGCTAATGCCGGTATATCAGCTGGGGCGAAATACGAGATGTGAAGAGATGGAGCGTCAGAGCGTCCATGACGCCCACCTGCCATATTTACCCTTTACCGATTTGCCGGGTCTTTGCGGCCCCATTGCCGATCACCCGTGCGACAATGCGCCGGACGAGAAAGGAATCCGATGGAATCGACTGATGTACTGGTAATTGGATCTGGCATTGCGGGCCTTTGTGCCGCCATCGAAGCGGCACGCACGGGCGCAACCGTCGCTGTGGCAAGCGCCGGCAAGACTATGAGTGGATCGAGCTTCTTCCCCGGAACCTGGGGCCTGGGGCTTATCGGACCCGTTAACCAAGACGACGAACAAGACCTCATCGACACCATCCAGACCGTCGGTGGCGGCGTCGCCGACCCCGAGCTTGTCCAGACGTTTGTCCACGGCATTCCCCAGGCAATTGAATGGCTCGAGCAAGACCTGGGCGTTGAGCTCCAGCGTCCGCAAAGCGCTGAGAGCGCTCAGCAAAAGCAGTTTATCCCCTGCTTTGACCACAAGACGCGCATGTGGCGCGGCCTCACCCGCAAGCCGCTTGAGGACGCTCTGACGACCCGGATCGAGTCGCTCGGTATTCGCCTGCTCCCCCGCCATGAGCTTATCGACCTTGTTGAGGACACGAACGGCAGAATCATCGGAACCGTGCTCTACGACCTCACCGAAGATCGAATCGTGCCCTTTGCTGCCAAGGCCACGATCATCGCAGCCGGTGGCACAGGCGGCTTGTTCGAGCGCAGCCTTACGTCGGCTGATGTGCTCAGCTCCTCGCAGGCCATCGCACTGGCGCACGGCGCATCGCTTACTAATATAGAGTTCATGCAAATGATGCCCGGCTTCATCGAGCCCAAGCGCAACCTGGTCTTCAACGAGAAAACCTGGCGCTACGTACATGTAGACCAGCCGGCAGATATTGCCGACGACAAGCTGGACGACCTGCTCGAGCAGCGCTCTGGATATGGTCCTTTCACGTCACGCTTAGCCTCCCGGGCTATCGATCTCGTCATCGATCAGGCTGGTGCCGAAGGCCTGGCACTCCACTACGACTTCCCCCGCGAGGATGTCCCAGAGTTTGTGCAGACCTTTGCCACCTGGCTGCAAGACGAGCACGGCATCGCCCCGACTGACGAGATGCGCGTTGCGATGTATGCCCACGCCGCTAACGGAGGCATCAAGATCGATAAGACCGCGCACACGGGCGTTGAGGGCCTCTACGCTTGCGGCGAGGCGACAGGCGGCATGCACGGCGCCGACCGCATTGGTGGCTTGTCAAGCGCCAACGGCATCGTATTCGGACGCATCGCGGGCGCATCGGCAGCCCTTGCAGCGCAGAAAGAGCCTGAGGCGGCCCTGAAGGCGGATATCACCCTCCCCCAGTACGGCATTGCCACAACAGACGCCGAACACCTGACACGCAGCCTTAAGCACACGATGAGCACCTATTGCATGATCAACCGCACCGAGACGGGCCTATCCGAGGCACTACACGAGCTTGAGGGCTTGAAGACAGAGGCAACGACCTTGAGCACACAGAAAGCCCAGGACAGCGAAGTCGCAGCCCTCGCCCGCCTGCAATCGCAGATTCAACTAGCACAGGAAATGGTCAAAGCCATGCGTAAGCGAACCGAAAGCCTCGGATCGCACTATCGAGCGGACTAAACTGGACACCCATCTAAAGCAGAACACAACTAATCGATATCTATGGGCCCCGTGAGCTCGAAGTGGCACGGGGCCCATTCGTGTCCGCACGACAGCGTATCCTTATTCTGAATACAGAGCGGGCAAAGCCCGCATAGAAAATAGACCAGCGAGGAGGAGATATGGACAGTAGTGATATCGAGAAGTGGCGTGTCGAACTTGATAGCTACGCCCATGTAGAAGACGGCGTTGAGTATTGGCTCGCACGCGATTTAATGGAACCCATGGGGTACACTCGATGGGAGAACTTCGCCGAAGTTGTTAAGAGGGCAAAAGTCTCGTGCGAAACAAACAAAACTCCAGTTGATTCCCATTTTCGTGATACCACGAAAATGGTAACTGCCGGTGTCGCCGCTCGCGCGGTTAAAGACTACAAACTTACGCGCTATGCATGCTATTTAATCGCCCAGAACGGAGATTCAAACAAGCCAGAGATCGCACTCGCCCAGGCATACTTTGCCGTGCAGACGCGCCGCCAAGAGCTCATAGAGCAGCGCTTCGCAGAGATTCAGCGCTTGCAGGCGCGCCACTCGCTATCCGATTCAGAGAAACAGCTCTCGGGTATTGCGTTCAAACGCGGCGTGGACTCCAAAGGATTCGCGATCATCAAGTCGAAGGGCGATGAGGCGTTATTCGGCGGCAGAAGCACGGCGGAAATGAAGCAGCAGCTCGGCGTACCCAAGAGCGCGGCATTGGCGGACAGGTTAGCCGATGTCCTCATCAAAGCAAAGGACCTTACGAACTCGATGACGGCCTTCAACGCCGAGGAACACGACCTGTACGGCCTGGACCAGATCAAGCAAGAGCACGTCGAGAACAACACAAGCGTGCGTGGCAGCCTCATCGACCGCGGAATTGTCCCCGAGAACCTACCGCCTGCCGAGGATACAAAAAAGCTCGAGCGTCGCGTGAAGGCAGACGAGAAGAAACTCAAGGAGGGTACTGACGGTTTTACCGATCCCCAGGGTAGACTCGATCTGTGAAAGCAGCTGTGCCCCGACGGGTTCGACCCCATGCAAGGTCAACAAAAAAAACGGCCAACTTTCATTGACTGTCTTAACTTGCTTTGGGTGGGCCGTCAGGGGGTCAGCCTGCTTTGCAGGCACCCGCTGCGGCGCTTTGCGCCCTGCGCGCTGCGCTGGTAAATGCTCACGCATTTCCTCAGCTTCGCGCCCCGACGGGTTCGACCCCATGCGAGGTCAACAAAAAAGCGACCAGCCTGTGCCAGTCGCTTTAACAATCTTTGGGTGGGCCGTCAGGGGGTCGAACCCTGGACCTTGGGATTAAGAGTCCCCTGCTCTACCAACTGAGCTAACGACCCGATATCAACACGAAGCAAGAACTGGGGTGGGTAAAGGGACTCGAACCCTCGACCTACGGGACCACAACCCGTCGCTCTAGCCAACTGAGCTACACCCACCGTGTCCTGTGCGCTTCGCGCTCGACTATTATTGCAAGGAACGCCACGCGATGCAAGCCCCAATTTTCAAGAATTTTGAAAAGAGTTTTTCGAGGCTATTTCGAGCAAATCCCACCGGTTTCATAGGAGTAAACTTGCCACACTGCAAATGCTCGAAAGGACCGGCATGAAAGAACTCTCTAACCGCACGGCAACGTTTACCGAATCCGTCATCCGTCGCATGACACGCATCTCCAATAAGTACGGTGCCGTTAACCTCTCGCAGGGCTTCCCCGACTTCGATCCCCCGGCACAGCTGCTCGAGAGCCTCAGCACCATCGCGACCGACCCCAAGCCGCTCTATCACCAGTACTCCATCACCTGGGGCTCTCAGGCCATGCGCGAGGCGCTCGCCGCCAAGCAGGAGCACTTTATGGGCATGCCGATCAACCCCAACGAGAACATCGTGGTCACGTGCGGCTCCACCGAGGCCATGATGGCCGCCATGATGACGGTCACGAACCCCGGCGACAAGGTCGTCATCTTCTCGCCCTTCTATGAGAACTACGGCGCCGACACGATCCTCTCGGGAGCCGAGCCCGTCTATGTGCCGCTGAACCCGCCCACCTTCGACTTCGATCGCGAGGTCCTCGAGGCGGCCTTCCGCGACAACGATCCCAAGGCCATTGTCCTGTGCAACCCGTCCAACCCCTGCGGCAAGGTCTTTACGCGCGAGGAGCTCACCTTTATCGCCGATCTGTGCAAAAAGTACGATGCTTACTGCATCACCGACGAAGTCTACGAGCACATCGTCTATGCGCCCCACGAGCATGTCTATATGGCAACGCTGCCCGGCATGTTCGAGCGCACCATCAGCTGCAGCTCGCTGTCCAAGACCTACTCCATTACCGGCTGGCGACTGGGCTATACCATCGCCCCTGCCGAGATTACTGAGCGTATAAAAAAGGTCCACGACTTCCTGACCGTGGGCGCCGCCGCTCCCCTGCAGGAGGCCGTCGTTACCGCCCTCAACTTCGACGACAGCTATTACCAGGAGGTCCTCGACCTCTACACCGCCAAGCGCGACCTTTTCTGCCAGGGTCTCGATAGCATCGGCCTCACGCACAACGTGCCACAGGGAGCTTACTACGTGATGATGGACATCTCAGAGTTTGGCTACGACAGCGACCTGGACTTCTGCGAGGATTTGGCCTCAAAGGTGGGCGTGGGCGCCGTTCCGGGCTCGAGCTTCTTCCGCGAGCCCGTCAATCACCTGATCCGCTTCCACTTTGCCAAACGCGACGAAACGCTCAACGCCGCGCTGGAGAACCTTAAGTCCCTGCGTGATAAAATCAAGCCGCGCGAGTAAGGACAGCCCAGCAACTAAAGGCACCAGAGAAACCTCGAACCGCTCGTTGGGCTGCGAGGTTTCTTTTTATAGCGCTTTCTTAATTATTTTAGAGCGCTATACTTTAGAAAAGGAGCAATTCGTCCCGGAGAGAGGAACACTATGGCAGAGCAGCAGCTTATCGGAGCGCTTGAGGCCGGCGGCACCAAGATGGTGTGCGCCACGGGCTATGCGGACGGTACGGTCTTGGAGCGCGAGCAGATCGCGACCACGACCCCGCAGGAAACCGTCGAGGCCGTCAACGCATGGTTTGCCGACAAGGGCATCACCGCCCTGGGGATCGGCGCGTTTGGCCCCACCGCGGTCAACCCCGCCTCGCCCCAGTACGGCAAGATCCTGGAGACGCCCAAGACCGCATGGCGCTACTTTGACCTGCTGGGCACCATCCAAAACGAGCTCAACATCCCCTGTGGCTATGATACCGACGTCAACGTCGCCTGCCTGGGCGAGGTCACCTTTGGTTGCGCCAAGGGTCTCACCGACGTGGTCTACCTGACGATCGGTACCGGCGTGGGCGCCGGCGTGCTTTCGGGCGGTCAGCTCGTCCACGGCATGATGCACCCCGAGGCCGGCCACATCCTGGTCACGCGTGACCCACGCGACACCATTGGCGAGCACAGTGCCTGCCCCTTTCACGACAATTGCCTGGAGGGCCTCATTGCCGGCCCCGGCGTCAAGAAGCGTTGGGGCGGCAAGAGCGCCGGCGATATGGCCGACGATGCCGAGGCGATGGACCTGCTCGCCGGTTATCTGGCGCAGGCGCTCATGACCTACATCCTGTGCTATGCCCCGCAGAAGATCGTTATCGGCGGCGGCGTTGCCGACCACACCCCCATCGTGCCGCTCGCCCGCAAAAAGTGCGCCGAGATGCTCAACGGCTATATCGTCACGCCCGAAATGGCCGACATCGATAGCTATATCGTCAACAACAGCCTCGAGGGCAAGCAGGGCATCATGGGCTGCCTGGCCCTGGGTGCGAAAGCGCTCCAGTAAGTCCAACGGAGGACGCGGTGGCGTGGCGCGAACCGAATCGCAAGATAGAGCCGTCACACCCCGCAGAAGCCCCAAAACGAACAAGGCCGCCTAGGACCAAGTAACATGTCCTAGGCGGCCTTTTTGGCGCTTATCAGCGACCGTAAGAGGTATCGGAGCGCGACGCCCGTCGCTGCCCCGCAGCAATCGATCATCACATCGGTAATCATGCCGGCACGTCCCGGCACAAAGAGCTGGATCGTCTCGTCAATCGAGGGAATCAACAGCAGGAACACCGCCGTGGGCAGCAGCACGTCAAAGGTGCGCCGGCCCTCGAAATCAAAGGCGTGCGTCGCCAAGATGCCGAGCACCATATACTCAGTAAAATGTGCGCATTTGCGAACCACAAAGTTGGTCACCCACTCATACGGAAGTCCCACGCCGTGCAAAAATCCGCGGACGGCCTCCATGACCGTCAGGCTCAGCGAACCCGACCCCGAGCCGGGAACCAGCGAATTGCCCCAGATCAAGAGCGCCATCAGGCAGGTCGCGACTGCCCATTTTCGATTGAGCTTCACCATGCGAAAGCTAAGCCTCGGCACGAAGCGGCGCAAAGCTGGCGGTGCCGCCCTCGATAACGCTCAGGTAGGCACGGCCCGTACGCTTGGCAGTCGAGGACTGCAGGCGCTCGATCTCTTCCTCGAGGATCTGATTGACACGCTCATGACGACGGTTTTCCATAATGCCGGCTGCAATGGCCTCGGCGCGCTCAATGCTCTCGCGCGAGATACGGGCGGTATCCTCGGGGAGCACAGCGCTGTGACGGCCGACATAGGCGGGAGCAGCAGGTTGAGGGGCAGCGACGGGAGCGGGAGCCGCAACGGGGGCAGGCTCGTCGATCTCATCCAGAATCGCGGAGGCGGCAGCCCACATGTCCTCGTGGCCTGAGTAATCGGCCATGGGAACATCAACCTCAAGCGAGGCGTCGGGAAGGTCGCCGGTGTCGATGCGATCCTGGGCGTCAATCGATGCGGTGATGGCAGCAGGTTCGTCAAGATCGTCGAGGTCTACGCCCGCGGCATCGGTGATGATGGGCATGCTGGCAAGATTCGCGTTGTACGGCGCAGCCTCAGCCGCCTGCTGCTGGGCGGGGGCACCCCACAGCGAACTTTCGGCGGCACGGCGAGCGGCAACGGCCTCCTCGTCGGCAGCCATGGCTTCGTCGGCGTACGAAGCGCCGGCAGGGGCGTTCGCGTCCGTGGAGGGAGCGCTATAGGTATTGCTGGCGGCCGCATTGGCAACGAGCGCCACGAAGGCCGCCGTGCTGCCCGCAGGGGCGGCCTGAGAGCCCGACACGGCGCGCGCGGCGGCAGCGATGTCATCGCGGTTGTAAGAGCCGGTCTGGCCACCGTTAGTAAGCTCATCGATGGCGACTTGATAGACGTCGCGTGAGCGCGCAGGGTCGCAGCTCACCGGCGAATCGTCGTCGAGCATGCTATCGATCATGGACCAGGCCTCGGCCTCGTCCATGGCGTCTGCGGCACGAGCGATGGTGGGAACGCCATCATCGGCATGACGACGCTGGAAGGCACCGGTCAACCCGGAAAGGAAAGCAGAGGAAGACTGCTCGGATTGGGCTTGCGCGGCAGGCGCCGCAGTATAAGACGCCGCATCCTGCTGCTGCGCGGGAATCGAGGCCGTCTTGAACTCGCTGCGATGCTGGTTGACGTTAGCGGCACCGCCCATGGCATCGGGCTGGAACAGACGCTCTTCACGCTGCGCACGGT
>URJD01000048.1 GCA_900548075.1 uncultured Collinsella sp. | reverse complement strand
AGATAAAGTCGACATCGCCCTCGATCCGGCAACGTCGAAAATACTGCCGCCCCACGCGGCGCGGGGCGAACTGCTTGGGGCCTATAAAGCCGCCCGGCTTGGCCTCGCGCGGCGGCAGCGGCCCCAAAAAGAGCGTGTCCTGGTGTCCCTTAATGCAGCAGGCATCGACAACCAGGCGGTCACCATCGGCATACAGGGCAATCGCCTGGCCGACCTCGCGCCCATCACCGGCGTTGTTTTCGATTGTTAGACCCGCAAGCGTCACGTCGTCGGCATCGACCAGCACCGTGTACGTACGGAAGGTGCCGAGTCTTCCATCCTGGCCGCTACCATCTTCCGAAGGCATCTTGGCACCCAGGCCTCCCACGATACGCACGCTGTCGGCCGTCTCGCCCTCGAGCGTCACATGCGGACGACGAATTTCGACCTGCTCGCGATACTCGCCCGGCGCCACCAGCACACGCACCGGCACGGTCGTATCGGACACGCACCGCTCCGCCGCCTCGAGCGCCGCCGAAATGCTGCGATACGCGCCTTCGCGTTCGAGCGATACCTCAAAGAGCTGCTCTTTACCACTCATCTGTCATTACGCTTTCTGTCACAGAACACCCACCATGCAATGCCGGCACCTATAGATTGCGTGCGACAGCCGGGCAGACCCGACCGTCGCACGCCTCAACATGCCGTATTCACTTGTGCAGGAGCACTACCCTACGCGCGGATAACCTTGTCGACGTTTTGCAGCTGCAGCTCGTCGCCATCCTGACCCTCGATGCGCACGTTCTGCAGGTCGAGGACTTTCACGTTCTGCGCGATGATGCCCTGGCGCACCATGGGCTCCACGCCGCAGGCCATGGCCGGCACAAAGGGCTCGGCATCGGCGGCAAAGGTCACATGGACATCCTGGAACGTCAGGCGCGTCACCTTGCTCTCGGGAAGGCCCGTGATATAGGCCGCGGCCGCATGGCAGTTGGTGGCCTCGATATCGCAAAACGTCGTGGCGCCAAAGCCGGGCGTACTGTCGTCGACGGGCAGCGCCTCGCGAGACTGCACGTAGTCGGTCTTGCCGTCCTTGTCGCAGAAGTAGAACGAGTTGACCACGAAGGGCGTGAGCACCTTATCCATGCGAATGTGCTCGAAGGTGATGCCCTCGTTGACGGCGTCCTTGCCGCGTCCGCGGCGTGTCTTGACGCGCAGGCCGCGGTCGGTGCGCTCAAAGAGGCACTTGCTCACGGTGAGGTCCTTGATGCCGCCGGCGGCCTCGGATCCCAGCACCACGGCGCCGTGGCCGTCGTGCATGTAGCAGTGCGAGATCAGCACGTCGTGCGTGGCGGGACGGAGCTCGGGTTCAATGCCCAGTTTGCCGCTCTTGATGGCGATGCAGTCGTCGCCCACCGAGAACTGACAGCCAAGGATGCGGACAAAACCGCAGCTCTCGGGATCGAAACCGTCGGTGTTGTGGGAGTTCTTGGGACCCTCGATGGACAGGCACAGGGCATCGACGTGCTCGCACAGAATGGGATGGATATTCCACGCCGGGCTGTTGCGCACGGTAAAGCCGGCAAGACTCACGTTTTCGCACTCGGACAGGAAGATCATGCGCGGGCGGGCGATCTCGCGGCCCTCCTCGGGACGGAAGATGTTCTTAAAGTCCTTGTTCCACCAGTTGTCCTCGGCAAAATCGGTCTGGCCGTCGATGGCGCCGCGGCCATAGATGCACACGTCGTGCACGCTCAGGCCCGTAAAGGTCGAACAGTAGGTCGAGAAGCTCTCGCCCTCCCAACGGCCCAGGGGCAGCATATCGGTGCCGGCGTACCCAGCCCCCTCGTCACCCGTGACCGTGCCCGGAATGTAGGCAAGCGCGGCGCGGTCGTGGCGGGCCAGCAGCACCGCGCCCTCGGCAAGCTCGATGTTGATATTGCTCTTAAGGAAGAGGGACTTGATGCGGTAGTTGCCGGCGGGGATCAGCACGCGCCCGCCCTTGGGGCAGGCCATGATGGCAGCCTGAATGTTGGTGGTGTCATCGTGCTCGGCATCGCCCTTGGCTCCGCAGTCGCGAACGTTGATGGTAAAGGGCTCCGCCGGCGTGGTGACGCCTACGCTCAACTCGCGCTCGCCGCAGACAAAGCGGATCAGGTTGCGCTTGCCGGGAGTCAGGCCATCGACATAGGTCTCGACCGTATTCGTGGTACCGGCGGGCTCATCGTTGACAAAGATCTCCCACGTATCGGCACAGGTAAAGTAGCCGCCATCGTCGAGCTCGATAACGGCCGCGCGGGCATTGCGCCAGATAACGTTCGTCTCCATGGGTCTCTCCCTCAAATGTAATCAGAAGTTCATATTAGTCGTTTTTAAAAAAGGGCCGTACCCGCCGGTGGATCTCCGGTGGCACGGCCCTGTGGTTTGGACGATGCGCCTGCCCTACTCGGCGGGAATTACGCTGCCGTCCTGGAAGCCAACATTGTTGTGGGCGAAGCAGTCCTCGTACTTAAAGCCGGAGAGCTCCTCGCAAAGCGCCTTGACCTCGGGCTTGACGTCGGCCATCTTGCCACCCTCCTTGACACGGTGGATCTCGTCGCAAAGGATGTCGCACTGCTCCTTGTCAATCTTGATGCCGCGGGCAAGGACGGCCGCGAGCAGGAAGAAGCCGGCGCAGCCGATGAGCATGTAGCCGCAAATGTACAGAGGCACGGTGGCGGGCTGGGTCACGGCGTCGCTGTTGCCGGCGGTCTGAATGAAGCCGGAGGCAGCAAGGACGATAGCCCATACGTTGACGGCAACAGCCTGGGCGATCTGCTGGCAGAGCTGCTGTGCGGAGCTGTAGATGCCCTCGCGACGACGTAGGGTGATGAGCTCATCGACATCGGGGATGTAGTTGAGCAGAACATCGGGCAGATACTGGAAGCCAACGTAGAAGAACTTCCAGATGGCGAAGATGATGGGGTAGGCGATCATGGCGATGGCGACCGTGGAGGTGCCGTTGATCTGACCAAAGGCGAAGTAGTTGTAGGCGATGATGCACGCGGCGCAACCGACGTTTGCCAGGTACCAAGACTTGTGGAAGCCCTTCTTGGCCATGAGGGCGACCCAGATGGCGGTGCAGACGATAGCGACGACCTTGCCGGGCATCTCCATCACGGACTCGTAGGACTTAGGAATCTGCAGACAGTAGACGATGAAGAAGGACAGGCACGCAGACCAGCAGGCAGCGGCGAGCTTCGTGGAGACCTGCGCATACAGGACCTTGCGGAAGGACTTGTTGCGGAAGGTAGAGATAACGTCGATGAAAAACTTCTTGATACCCTCGCCGACGCTCTCGATCTTCTCCTGAGCGACCTCCTCGGGGGTGTGCTCCCACGTGGACAGGTACACGCAGAGCAGCGAGATTGCCATGACCGAAGCGTTAATCGTAGCAATAATGAAGTAGCTGAACGGGTTGGTCTCGCCGAAGGTGCCAAAGCCAAAGCCGACGAGTGCTGCCATCAGGAAGCCGGCGGCGTTACCAAAGAGGTGCTTGTAGCCGGTGAGGTACGTACGCTCCTTGAAGTCATCGTTCATCTCGATGGTAAGCGGCGACAGGTTGGCGGTGCAGAACGTGTACGCGACGTTGTAGATCAGGTACAACACAAAGTAGTACGGGAAACCAAACGGCGTAGCCACAAAGATGAGCGGCTCGGCGACCATCATCGGGATAGCCAGCAAGATCCAGAAACGGCGGCGGCCAAAGATGCGGCCGATCTTGGTAGCGTAGAAGTTATCGGCCACAAAGCCCATGAGCGGGCACAGAATGGCGTTGAGATAGATGGCGAACGAGCTGATCAGCGCAGCCTCGCCTGCGGACAGACCGCACTCCGTGGACAGGAACAGCACCATGTAGCTGTGCGTAAAGCTCAGGGCACCGGAGTTGAGCATGCCGCCCATACCAAAGCCCAAGCGCGTCCAAAATGTGATCTTGCGCTTTTTACCGATCTTGTTAGTCATCGAGCTCCCTCTCTTTTCTCGATTGTCTTGTAACAAGACATTGGAGTCCATACCGATGTCTGTCTGCATATCGCCCACTCGTAGGGTGAACGTTTAGCTAGATTATGCGCGATTGCGTATGATAGGTGAACGTTCACTTGTATATTATCCTTGAACGGTCGTTTTTTGCCGTTAAACGGACATCTGACTTGAAAAAAATCACGATTACATGGGTATTGAGTGGGTTTAAATTTGAGGTCGATTAGGTGAACGTTTATTGTTTTCGCCGCTCCCGTACCCTCAGAAAGACACGCCCGAACAGACAGAACAAACATGGCCCCGCCGGGAACACTCCCGACGGGGCCATGGTCAATAGCGCCCTATGCGAACCCATTTACCGCTACAGGCAGACGCCGTCCTTCCAGATGCTGATCTCGTGACAGCCGCGGCGCTCGGCACTCGTAAGCTTGCCGCTCGCCGTCTCTAGCACCAGCTGGTACAGGTCGTGGGCAGCCTCGTCGAGCGTACGCTCGCCCGTGGCGACCACGCCGGCGTTAAAGTCCATCCAGTTGGCCTTGTGGTCGCACAGACGCTGGTTGGTGAACACCTTGAGTGTAGGCGCCGGTGCGCCAAACGGCGTGCCGCGGCCGGTCGAGAACAGGATTACGTGGCAGCCGGCAGCCGTCAGGGCCGTGGTGGATACCATGTCGTTACCCGGGCCGCACAGCATGTTCAGGCCATGCTTGGTAGCCTGACCGGCATACGGCAGCACGTCGACGATGGGGGCAGATCCGCCCTTTTGCACGCAGCCGCAGCTCTTGTCCTCGAGCGTGGTAATGCCGCCGTCCTTGTTGCCGGGGCTCGGGTTCTCATAGACGACCTCCCCGTGGCTGATAAAGTAGTCCTTAAAGCCGTTGAGCATGTCGGCAGCTGCGTTAAAGACGTCCTGGCTCTCACAGCGATCGAGCAGAATGCTCTCCGCGCCAAACATCTCGGGAACCTCGGTGAGCACCGACGTGCCGCCGCGGGCGACGACCATATCGCTCACGCGACCGATCGTGGGGTTGGCGGTAATGCCCGAAAGACCGTCAGAGCCGCCGCACTTAAGGCCAATGACCAGCTCGGAGGCAGGAATGGGCTCACGCTTGGCCTGCTTGGCCAGGTCGGCAAGCTCGGACAGGATCTTGTGACCCTCGACCTGCTCGTCGGCTACATCCTGGCAGGCGAGGAATCGAACGCGCTCGCGATCGAAGTCACCGAGCTCGTCGAGTACCTGCTGGTGCGTGCAGTTTTCGCAACCGAGGGACAGGAACAGCACACCCGCAGCGTTTGCGTGACGCGAGAGCGCCACCAGCAGACGGCGCGTCTGGGCATGGTCGGCACCGGTCTGCGAGCAGCCAAAGGGATGCGGGAAGTAGTAAACGCCCTCCAGCGAGCCCTCGACCAGATCCTGAGCCTGCTCGCACATGGCACGTGCGACCTCGTTGACGCAGCCGACCGTGGGGATGATCCACAGCTCGTTGCGCGTGGCGGCGCGGCCGTCAGCGCGGCGGAAGCCCATAAAGGTCTCGGGCTCAACCGGCTCAACGACCGGATGCGTCGGGTTGTAAGCGTACTCGACCTCGCCCGAAAGGTTAGTCTTGACGTTATGAGTATGAAGCCACTGACCGGGCTGGATGTCGCCCGTCACGTGACCGATAGGAAGACCGTACTTGACGACGTCCTCCCCCGCCGCAATGGCACGCACGGCCATCTTGTGGCCCTGCGGAATATCCTCCGCGGCAACGACCTCGCCCACCCCGGGAACCGCGACGGCGGTGCCCTTGGCAAGCGGCGACAGCGCGACGATCACGTTGTCGGCCGGATTGATCTGGATAGTATTCATTACAAAGAGTCCTAACCCTACAGGTTGAGCAGAAGTCAGCGGGCGCCCGCCAGTTGCCCGGCGGGCGCACAGAAGGATTTAGGCCTGGGCGTTGGCAAATGCCTGCTTGGCGCCCTCGGCGCGCACAACGGCAAGCGCGTTGACGACAAACTCCTCAAGGCCGGCGATCTGCGTAAGGTCCTCGCCCCACATCTGCTCGTTGCTGAGCACGTCGTGCACCAGCTCGGCATCGTCTGCACCGGCGTGGGCGGCGTAGAAATCGAGCACGAAGGCATCGTCCTGAGCGGTGTACTCGGTGCCGTCGGCGCGGCGCAGGTGCAGGCCATCGCCCTCGCGAGCAACGAGCTCCTGCGTATAGAAGGCAATGAGCGTAGCGAGGCTCGTCGCCAGGCACTTGGGCAGGTTGCCGGTCTCGGCAACATAGTCCTTGAGCGTGGGCAGGTCGCGAGCACGCCATTTGGCGGTTGAGTTGAGGCAAATGGAGAGCAGCGCGTGGTCGATAAACGGGTTGTCGAAGCGGTTCTCGACGGCGGCGGCAAAGGCCTTGCAGTCCTCGACATCCAGATCGGCGGCAAGCGTCGGGATGACCTCGTCGTAGAGCATGGTGTTCATGAAGCCACGGACGGTCTCGTCGTGCATGCAATCGCGCACGATGTCAAAGCCGGCAACCCAGGAGCCCGGAACAAAGGCAGTGTGGGCGCCGTTGAGGATGCGGACCTTGCGCTTCTTGTACGGGGTGACATCGGGGGTCACAAAGACACCCGGCAGGCCGGCCTCCACGAAGGGCAGACGCTCCTTGAGCGACTCATCGCCCTGGATACCCCACATCTGGAAGGGCTCGCGCACGGCCAGGAAGGGATCCTCGTAGCCCAGGCGCTCGGCCACGGCAGCGGCCTCCTTGGGGTCGCGGATACGGCCGGGGACGATAGTGTCGACGAGCGTGGTGCAGACGGTGCAGTCGTTGGCCATCCACTGCGCAAACTCGTCCTCCCAGCCCCAGTCGCTCACGTACTGGTTCATGATGCGCAGCAGCTCCTCGCCGTTGTGATCGATGAGCTCACAGGCGAGCACGATGACGCCCGGCTTGCCGGCGGCCCAGCGGGTGTGGAGCACCTGGGCAAGCTTGGCGGGGAAGCTCGCGGGCGGCATGTCGTCGGCCTTGCAGGACGGATCGTAGGCGATACCGGCCTCGGTGGTGTTGGAGACGATAATCTCCAAATCGTCGGAGACGGCGACCTCCATCATGGCGCGGTAGTCGTCCTCGCGATACGGATTGAGGCAGCGGCTGCAGGCGCTGATCACGCGGGACTCGTCGACCGTGTTGCCGTTCTCCTTGCCGCGCACCAGCACGGTGTACAGGTCATCCTGAGCGTTAATGCCGTCGGCAAAGCCAAAGGCACCGCTGATGGGCTGGACCATGACAACCTTGCCGTTCCAGCCGGTTGCCTCGTTGCCCATGTCAAAGAAGCGGTCGACGAAGGCGCGCAGGAAATTGCCCTCGCCAAACTGCAGAACCTTCTCGGGCGCGTCCTTGGGCAGCAGGTAGCCCTTGTAGCCGATCTTCTCGAGCGTCTCGTAGCTGATGTTCTCCATCGATGTCTCTCCTTAGATTGCTGTTAGCGTGCAGGCAAAACGGGGGCGCCGCGTGTGGCAACGGCGCTCCCGAGTTCGGTGTGATTCGATGCGGGTTTAGGCCTCGACGGTATCCAGGTCAAAGCCAAAGTAGCGGACCGCGTTGTTGTAGCTGATGTCGCGCACGATGGCTCCCAGCAGCTCCATGTCGGCCGGATACTTGCCCTGCTCGACCCACTCGCCGATCACACCGCACAGCACGCGACGGAAGTACTCATGACGCGGGTAGGACAGGAAGGAGCGGGAATCGGTAAGCATGCCCACAAAGTTGCCCAGCACGCCCTCGTTAGCCAGAGCCGTGAGCTGCTCGCGCATACCGACCTCGTTGTCGTTGAACCACCAGGCGGAGCCGTTCTGGATCTTACCGGCGGTCGGAGCCTCCTGGAAGCAGCCCATCACGGTATCGATCATGGTGTTGTCGATGGGGTTCAGGCTGTACAGAATGGTCTTGGGCAGACCCGTGGCCTCCTGGATGGAGTTGAGGAAATCGGCCAACTGGTCGGACGGCGTGTAGTTGGAGATGCAGTCGTAGCCGGTGTCGGGACCGAGCTTGGCGAACATAGCGCGGTTGTTGTCACGCTTGCAGCCAAAGTGCAGCTGCATGGCCCAGCCAAGGCGGACATACTCGCCGGCGACGAACTGCATAAAGGCCGTCTTGTACTTGAGGACCTCGTCCTCGGTAAGCGGCTCGGCGGCAAGGCCCTTGGCAAAGATGGCCTCGATCTCGTCGGCGGTAGCCGGAGCGTACATAACGTAGTCGAGCGCGTGGTCGGAAGCGCGGCAGCCCAGCTCGTGGGCAACGTCGTAGCGCTTGGAGATGGCGGCCTTCATGCCCTCGAAGTCGCTGATCTCAACGCCAGCAACCTCGGAGAGATGCTTGCAGTAGTCGGCGAACTCCTGGCCACGCTCGATGCGCAGGGCGGCATCGGGGCGCATGGCGGGAACGACCTGAACGTCAAAACTGTCGTCGGCGGCAATCTTCTTGTGCCACTCAAAGCTGTCGGCGGGGTCGTCGGTAGTGCAGATCATGCGGACGTTGGACTGCTTGATGAGGTTGCGGCAGGTAAAGCTGGCCTCAGCGAGCTTGGCGTTGGCAAGGTCCCAGACCTCCTGAGCGGTTTTGCCGTTCAGGACGCCCTCGTAGCCAAAGTAACGCTTAAGCTCCAGGTGGCTCCACTCAAAGACGGGGTTGCCCACGCAACGGCCCAGGGTCTCGGCCCACTTCTGGAACTTCTCGCGAGCAGGGGCATCGCCGGTAATGAAGCGCTCGCCGACGCCGTTGGCACGCATCAGGCGCCACTTGTAGTGGTCACCGCCCAGCCAAACCTCGGTGATGTTCTCAAAACGCTTGTCGTCCCAGATCTCCTTGGGAGAAATGTGGCAGTGGTAGTCAACGATGGGCATGCCCTCGGCAAAGTTGTGGAACAGCTCCTCACCGGTTTTGGTGCTCAGCAGGAAATCCTGATCGTCCATGAAGTTTTTCATCAAACAACCCCTTTGTTGGCGGAGCGGGCGCACGATGCGCTCGTTATCCTCTAGGTGAACGTTCACTATACTAATTCATTGCGACTTAAAAGGTGAACGTTCACCTAACCACCATGGGGTGAACGGTCGATTTTGCCCGTTCAACGGTTACTGGAGCCGTGACTTGTATGTATTGCGAATTGGCAGGCGTCCCCGAATACCGAACTTGAGCGCTTTGGCCAGGTGGGTCATGTTCCGCCGTGCATTTTTGGGAGTATTCAGCATCGGAGCGCACCGTGCACCGTCTTCGAAGCCCTATCTGATGCTCATATTGCGCCCAATCGGCATAAATAAATGCCCCCGATGGCGAATTACGCCATCGGGGGCACTTAAAACAGTCGTCCTAACCTCTTTCGGGACACGCCATTGCTGAATACTCCAAAAAATGCACGTCGCAAGAGGGGGTACCTGACTAAACGGCTAAATTCCCGCAAGCTCGCAGTAGCGGTCGACGTTGCTGGCAAACACCATCTCCACAGCACCCTTCTGCACGGGCTCCGCCGGAGTTTTACCCCACAGCAGATACTCACCCAAGGTCTTGGCGCCACGGTAGGCCAGGCTCACCGGGTCCTTATAGACAATATTGGTAAAGATGCCACGGCGCAAGGCCAAGGCGCTCTCGGGGAACAGGTCGTTGCCGATTACCATGACCTTGCCGGCCTTGCCGCTTGAAACAAGCGCGTCGGCGACCACCTCGGAACCAACGGCAAAAACGCTACAGATGAGCTCGGGAGCATCCGGCGCACTCAAGCGCTGCTCAAGCTCGCGCTCGAGCTGTTTAACTTGCGCATGGGCGCCGGCAAGGTCCTCAACCTGCCATGGAATATCGTGTTCGCGCAGGTAATTATGAAAGGCGCGGGCGGTCAGGTAGTGTGAATCGGTATAGGGGTCGCCCACCAACAGGAGCACGCGGGCGTCAACCCCAGAAGCGTGGACCAGATTTGCCGCCTGCTCCGCCATAAGACTGCCCGCCGCGGAATAGTCCGCCAGACTGGCACCCAGGCGATCGAGGTGCGGGCGGTCGCCGTCTACGAGCTCGATTGTCACGCCCGCCTCGGCAATCTGCCTCAAGAGCTCGGTTGCGCGGTCATCGCCCGGAACATAGGCAAGCAGGCCGTCAATCTTCTCGCCTACCTGCAGACGCTCATCAATCTGCTCGAGCGCATCGGCGTAGCCACCCACGCCAAATTCAACGCGCTCAACCGTAATGCCCTGATCGATGACCTCCTGCTCAAAGCGGTTGCAGCCTTCCCAAAGGTAACGGAAAAAGTACGCCCCCTCGCGCGATGCGCGGGGCAGGCAAAACACCAAGTTGATATCCTTGCGGCGCAGGCTCGAGGCGCTTGTGTTGCGGTGGTAACCCATGGCCTCGGCCTTGGCATTCACCTTGGCACGCACGGATTCGCTCACGCCGGCCTTACCCGTCAGGGCCTTGTGCACGGTATTGATGGAAACGCCAAGCTCGGCGGCTATGTCCTTCATGG
>URJD01000047.1 GCA_900548075.1 uncultured Collinsella sp. | reverse complement strand
TGGGAGCCCTAAACCACCACAATGGGGACAGGCACCTTTGTGGTGGTTTTGCCGCAATGGCTCAGCCACGGTCCCAAAACGTCTCGATCCGTAACAGTTAGAACCCATTTTCCAGTCTATCTGTTACAGATCGAGACAAAGGGACGGCGCGGTTCGGAAGTATCTCAATCTGTAACATCTAACCCACTTTTAACGGTCTAGTTGTTACAGATTTAGACAAAACGGCAGACAACAAAAGCGGCAACGCCCATCGAGGGTGTTGCCGCTTTTCTATTGAGGAACCTAAATGGTTTTGACCTTGCCCCGTCGCTAGACCGTGATGACGTTGTCCATCGACTGGTACTTGGCTGGCACCTCGCCCGCGGTAATAATCGTTGCGTCGCGGAAGTCTGCGAACTTGACGGGCGCCACCATGCCGAATTTGCTGGCGTCTGAGATTACGAAGCGTTTGGCGGTATGGCGCATCGAGATACGCTTGACTTGCGCTTCCTCGATATCCGGTGTGGTGAGACCTTGCTCGGCTGCGATGCCATTGGAACCCCAAAAGCCGCAGTTGAAGTTATAGCGGTCCAGGGTTGCCAAGGCGTCGGGACCGACGAGCGCCTCGGTCTCGGGCTTGAGCTCGCCGCCCAGCACCACGGTGCGCATGCCGCGCAGAGCGAGATGCTGAGCATGGAGCACGGAGTCGGTCACATAGGTGACGCCCTCAAGGCGCGGAAGATGCTCGATGAGCCTAAGCGTCGTCGAACCTGAATCGATGTACACAAAGCTCTCGGGCTCCACAAGCGCCGCCGCACGGGCGCAGATGCGCTCCTTGTCATCGTTATGGAGATCACTGCGCTCGCTGATCGTCAGGTCGCGCGTCACGTGCGCACGCTCCAGACTCGTCGCGCCTCCGTGCACCTTGGCGATACGGTGTGCACGGTCGAGCGCCTGCAGGTCGCGCCGAATGGTAGACGCCGTCACGCCCAGGGCTTCAGCAAGCTCCGGCACGGTAACCGAGCCGGCCTGCTGCACCATCGACACGATCGCGTTGAGCCTATCTTCCGCAAGCATCGCTTACTCCTCCTCGGGGTACACGACTCCCCAATCGGCGCGGAGCTTGGTCATCAGCTCCATAACATCGGAAGCATAGCCCAGAAGCTCGCGCTTCGAATCATCGCCGGCGACGGCCTTCTCCAGGTCGGCCATCTCGTAGCACAGTGCGTAGGCCTCGGTGCCTGCGTGGACCTCCTCACGGCGACCGTCAACAGTCCACACAATGGTCGCATGGTCGGCGCGCGGATACTCGTTGACCTCGATATAGCACTTGTCGAAACTGATGACCGAGCGCTTGGGCTGCTTGGAGTGGAGCGAAAGGCTCACAACGCCCAGCTGCTGCTCGGCGTTACGGCAGACAATGCCACCCGCGACGTCAACGCCAGTCTCGCAGGTATTGCCCAGCGAGACAACCTCAGCGGGCTGGCTGGCCATAAACAGGCGCATGACGGACAGGGCATACACGCCAATGTCGAGCATGGCGCCGCCGGCAAGACTGCGATTGTAGAAGCGGTTGGTCAGGTCGCCGTACTCCTTATAGCTACCAAAGTTGAGCTGGGCGAGGTTCATGCGGCCAAACTCGCCGGCATCCATGCGGCGGCGCAGCTCCTGATACAAGGGCATGTGGAGCACCGTAGTGGCGTCCATGAGGACCACGTTGTGCTCGTCGGCGATGGCACGCGCCTCGTCGAGCTCGGCGGAGTTGAGGGTAATGGCCTTCTCGCAGAGCACGTGCTTGCCAGCTGACAGAGCGGCGCGCAGATAGGTGATATGCGTGTTGTGCGGCGTGGTGATATAGACGGCGTCGATGTCCGGATCGGCGTAGAGGTCCTCAACCGTCTCGTACACCTTCTCGACGCCATACTGCTCGGCAAAAGCCTGGGCCTTGGACAGCGTACGGTTGGCAACGCCCGCGAGCTTGCGGCCGGCAAGAGCGAGAGACTGGGCCATTTGGTTGGCGATAACACCGCACCCGATCACAGCCCAACGAAGCTTGGGAGCCGTAAAGATATCATCGGGGAATGGCTTACCCTGGACCGAAGCGAACGCTGCCTTTGCGGCTGCCGCGGAGTCGAGTGGAGCCTGCTTGGAATCTGCCATATGTGCCTCCTGAGTCATCGGAAGTTCTTCATTTCCAACAGCCTTATATTCGCACAAATGCGCGCGTATTTGCTTGTATTTGCGTGTTTATTTGTTTATCGGTCATTATTTAGCCATATTTTGCACATTTTTACGCGGTCATACGCATTAACACGCAAGGCTATGCGCGATAATGCGCATGCAACGATTCTTGTGAAACATAAAGAGGCGGAACACCAAAGCCCTAAAAGACAGAGCCAGCTGCATTACTTCACCCCTCTGGGGGCACCAGACATCAAAGGACCGTCCCAAACTGCCGGCACATAGGGACTGTCCCCCAACGACTGGTCATTTAAGTCTGTCCCCAATGAATGGTCCCCAATGAATGCCAAGCGACTTCCACTCATTTAAGTCTGTCCCCAATGAGTAACCAATGAGTGGGGATAGAAAAAGGCCCGGGTGCCGTGGAGCATCCGGGCCTTTGCTAGCAACTTGATGTTGCGGGCAGCTTAGAACTTGTGGCCGCACTTCTTGCAGACGCGCAGCTTGTTCTTGCCGTCCTTCTCGTGACCGACGCGGGCAACCTTACCGCACTCGGGGCAGACGAGATTGACGTTGGAGGCGTCGATGGGAGCCTCCTGCGAAACAATGCCGCCCTGCTGGTTGGCAGCGTTGGGCTTGACGGCCTTCTTGACGACCGAAACGCCCTCGACAACGACCTTGTTCTCGGCGGGGAGAGCACGCAGGACAACGCCCTGCTTGCCGCGATCCTTACCAGAGAGAACCTGGACCTTATCGCCCTTCTTGATATACATATATCTCCCCTAACTACAGGGTCTCGGGAGCGAGCGAGACGATCTTCATGTACTTCTTGTCACGAAGCTCGCGAGCGACGGGCCCGAAGATACGGGTGCCGACGGGCGAACCATCGTTGTTGATGACAACGCAGGCGTTCTCATCAAAGCGAATGTAGGAGCCATCCTTGCGGCGGATCTCCTTAACGGTGCGAACGACGACGCAACGGACAACGTCCTTCTTCTTGACGTTGGCGCCAGGGGTAGCCTCCTGGACAGCACCGATGAACACATCGCCGATGCCTGCATAACGACGCTTGGAACCGCCAAGCACCTTGATGCAGCGAATCTTGCGAGCGCCGGAGTTGTCGGCGACGTTCAGCATGGTTTGCATCTGAATCATGGTAGATGTTCCTCCGAACTAAGAACCGAAGAGAGGTGCGCAGCCTTTATACGGCCCGTGGTATGCAAGCCAGGCATACGCACATCTTCGGAAACGTACAAGTCGTAAGAGCGACTGCTTATTTAGCGCGCTCGACGACCTCGATGAGGCGCCAACGCTTCATCTTGGACATAGGACGGGTCTCCATAACGCGGACGGTGTCGCCCACGCCAGCCGTGCACTCCTCGTCGTGAGCGTGCAGCTTCTTGGAGCTGGTCATCATCTTGCCGTACTTGGGGTGACGCTTGCGCTCGGTGATGGTGACAACAATGGTCTTGGCACCGGAGACGGAGGTAACGACACCCGTACGGACCTTACGCGAGTTACGCGAATCAGTCATGTTCTCTCCTTAGGTCCTACTCGGCGACAGCGGACTTCTCCGCTGCGATCTCACGGGCGCGCTGCTCCGTGAGGACGCGAGCGATGTCCTTCTTCACGGTGTTGACGCGAGCGGTGTTGTCCAGCTGGCTGGTGGCCATCTGGAAACGAAGGTTAAAGAGCTCGGCGCGCATTTCCTTCAGCTTCTCAACGAGCTGAGCGTCCGAGAGCTCACGAATCTCTGCGGGCTTCATTAGTTCTCCTCCTTGGCGGCGGCGGCGTCCTCAGCAGCCCACTTGGCCTCGAGAGCGGCCTCCTCAGCCATCTCCTTCTCGATGCGCTGCTCAGCGTTCTTGGCAGCAACAATCTTGGTCTTGATGGGAAGCTTGTGCTGTGCAAGACGCAGAGCCTCGCGAGCGACCTCCTCGGGCACGCCCTTGACCTCGAACATGATGCGGCCGGGCTTGACGACGGCCACCCACTCCTCGGGGTTACCCTTACCAGAACCCATGCGAGTCTCGGCAGGCTTCTTGGTGATGGGCTTATCGGGGAAGATCGTGATGTAGACACGACCGCCACGCTTCATGTAGCGGGTCATGGCAATACGAGCGGCCTCGATCTGACGGTTGGTGATCCAATGGGCCTCGAGAGCCTGGATACCAAACTCGCCGAAATGCAGCTCGGTATTACCCTTGGCCTGGCCCTTCATGGAGCCACGCTGCACCTTGCGGTGAAGAATACGCTTAGGGGCAAGCACTACTGACCCCTCCTCTCGGAGTTACGACGACGAGGACGGGAAGAGCCCTCGAGTGCAGGGTTGGGAACAGGCTGGCCCGGGAGCTTCTCGCCCAGGTAGATCCAGACCTTCACGCCGCAAGCGCCCATGGTGGTGCTGGCGACAGCCGTGCCATAGTCGATCTTGGCACGGAGGGTGTGCAGAGGCACGCGACCCTCACGGTACCACTCACGACGGCCCATCTCGGCACCGCCGAGACGACCGGAGCACTGGATACGGATGCCCTTGGCGCCGGCCTTGCGGGCGGACTGGACAGCCTTGCGCATAGCGCGACGGAAGGCAACGCGGCCCTCGAGCTGCTCAGCGATGGACTGAGCAACGAGGTTGGCGTCGAGCTCGGGGCGCTTGATCTCGACAACGTCGACGGAGAGCTGGCCCTTGGAGACGCCAGCGACCTTCTCGAGCTCGGTGCGGAGGGTATCGATCTCGGCACCCTTCTTACCGATGACAACGCCGGGGCGAGCGGTGAGGATGATGACCTTCACCTTGTCGCCAGCGCGCTCGATCTCGACGCGGGAGACAGCTGCGCGGGAAAGACGCTTCTCGAGGTACTTGCGGATCTCGAGATCGTTACCGAGGGTCTTAGCGTAATCCTTCTCTGCGAACCAGCGGGAGCGCCAGTTCTCGGTGATGCCAAGACGGAAGCCGGTGGGGTAGACTTTCTGACCCATACAGCTTTACGCCTCCTTTCGAGGAGCAACGACGACGGTGATGTGGGAAGTGCGCTTCAGAATGCGAGAAGCGGAACCCTTGGCGCGGGGACGGATGCGCTTAAGCGTCGGACCCTCGTCAACATAGGCAGCGGCGACAACCAGGTTGTCGGCACGCAGACCGTTGTTGTTCTCGGCGTTCGCAACGGCGGAACGGAGAACCTTCTCGACATCCACGGCGACGGCGCGGTCGCAGAAGTGGAGGATGTCGAAGGCCTGAGCGACAGGCTTGCGGCGGATCAGATCGACCACCAGGCGGGCCTTGCTGGGGGAAACACGCACGTACTTAGCGACGGCGCGAACCTCGGTGGCCTCAGTTTCAATAGACTTAGTTGCCATTTACGGTTAACCCCCTATTTGGCCTTGTGGCCACGGAACGTACGAGTCGGCGCGAACTCGCCGAGCTTGTGACCAACCATGGACTCGGTAACATACACGGGCACATGCTTGCGGCCGTCGTGGACGGCGATGGTGTGACCAACCATCTCGGGGAAGATGGTGGACGCGCGGGACCAGGTCTTCACGACGTCCTTCTTGCCAGCCTCGTTCATCGCGGTGATACGCGAGAGAAGGCGAGTCTCCACGAACGGGCCCTTTTTGAGACTTCTGCTCATAAGTGCTTTCTCCTAAAACTCGGTATCCGAAATTACTTCTTACGGCGACGAATGATGTGCTGGTTCGAGACCTTCTTCTTCTTGCGCGTACGAAGGCCCTTCGTCGGCTTACCCCAGGGGGTAACAGAGGGACGACCAGAGGTGTGGTTCTTGCCCTCGCCACCGCCGTGCGGGTGGTCGACAGGGTTCATGACGGTACCGCGGACGGTCGGGCGCACGTTCATGTGACGCTTACGGCCGGCCTTGCCGATGACGATGTTGGCGTGATCGGCGTTGCCGACCTCACCGACGGTGGCGCGGCAGGTAACGAGGATGCGGCGCATCTCGGAGGAAGGCATACGGACGATAGCGTACTTGCCCTCCTTACCCATCAGCTGGCAGGAGTTACCGGCGGAACGGGCGATAGCGGCGCCCTTGCCCGGCTGGAACTCGACGGCGTGGATGAGCGTACCGACGGGGATGTCGGCGAGGGGCAAAGCGTTGCCCGGCTTGATGTCGGCGTCAGAACCGGACATGATGGTCTGACCGACCTCGAGGCCCTTGGGGGCCAGGATGTAGCGCTTCTCACCGTCAGCGTAGTGCAGCAGAGCGATGCGGGCGGAACGGTTCGGATCGTACTCGATCGTGGCAACCTTGGCGGGCACGCCGTCCTTGTTGCGCTTGAAGTCGATCACGCGGTAACGACGCTTCACGCCGCCGCCCTGGTGGCGGGTGGTGATGCGGCCGTTGTTGTTACGACCGGCCTTCTTGGGCAGGGGCTCGAGAAGAGACTTCTCGGGCTTGGTGCAGGTGATCTCAGAGAAATCGGAGATCGTCTGCCAACGCCTACCAGCGGAGGTCGGCTTAAGGTGCTTTACAGCCATTACAATCCCTTTCAATAGGAATCCGTTAGCCATCGCAGACAGGGATTCGAGGTTCTGCCTCGGGTGCGATGACACCGGACGTATACACGGTTCCGGGCGTGTCCATTTTATACGCCCGAAACCTTGAGCTCCCGCCTCCCCTATTTGGGAGGCATGAGCTCACTCAACAGCAGCGAGTCTTAGGCCTGGTTGCCAAAGACCTCGATGGTGTCGCCCTCGGCCAGCGTAACGATGGCCTTCTTCCAAGAACGGGTCTTGCCGGCGACATAGCGCACGCGCTTGGTCTTGGGCTTGACCGTCAGGGTGTTCACGCGAACGACCTTGACGCCGAAGATCTCCTCGACAGCGTCCTTGATCTGATACTTGTTAGCATCCTTGGCGACCTCGAACGTGTACTTGTTCAGCTCCATGCCGGAGAAGGAACGCTCGGACACGATCGGACGGATGATGATCTCGTGGGCGGTCATTTATGCAAGCACCTCCCCGAAGTGAGCGGCGATGTCGGCGGGCATCAGCACAGCGTTGTTGTTGACGAGATCGTAGGTGTTGGCCTCGTCGGCAGTGATGATGAACGTCTTGGGAATGTTGCGGAACGACAGGTAGGCGTTGACGTCCTCATCGCGAACGATGATGGTCAGACGCTTGCCCTCAAGGCCGAGAGCCTTGAGCATGGCGACGGCAGCCTTGGTGGAAGGCTTCTCGAAGCCGTAGTCGTCGACGAGCACGAGCTCGCCATCGGCCAGCTTGGCGGACAGCGCGGAGCGCATAGCCAGCTTGACCTCCTTGTTGTTCATACGCTTAGCGTAGGAACGGGGCTTGGGGGCGAAGACAACGCCACCGTGACGCCACTGGGCAGCACGGATGGAACCCTGGCGGGCACGGCCGGTGCCCTTCTGACGCCAAGGCTTCTTGCCGCCACCGGAAACCTCAGAGCGACCCTTAGCAGACTGGGTGCCCTGACGCCAAGAGGCCATCTGGCACTTGACGATGTGGTGCATAACGTGGATGTTCGGCTCGATGCCGTACACCTCAGCGGCGAGCTCGGCCTCGGCGACCTTCTTGCCCTCGCTGTTCTTTACTTCAAACTTTGCCATTTAAGTGTTCTCCTTGGTATGACGCTGGGCTAAATGGGCTGGGCCCTTAGGCCATACGGATGGCGACGAGACCATTCTTGGCACCCGGGACAGCGCCCTTGACCAAGATGAGGTTCTGCTCGGCATCGATGCGGACAACGGAAAGGTTCTTGACGGTAACGCGCTCGTTACCCATGTGACCGGCCATCTTGACGCCCTTGAGGACGCGCGCAGGATAGGCGCACTGACCGATAGAACCGGGGTGACGCTGGAAGTGAGAACCATGCGTCATAGGACCGCGGCGCTGACCCCAGCGCTTGATGCGACCCTGGAAGCCCTTACCCTTGGAGGTACCGATGACGTCGACCTTCTCGACATCAGCGAAATCAGCGACGGTGACGACCTCGCCGACCTTGTGCTCCTCGCCGTTCTCGACGCGGACCTCACGAAGGAAGCGGACAGGCTCGACGCCAGCCTTGGCGAAGTGACCAGCCATGGGCTTGTTCACGTTCTTGGCCTTGATGTCGCCGAAACCGATCTGGACGGCGTCATAGCCGTCGGTTGCCTGAGTTTTAACCTGCGAGACAGCGCAGGGGCCAGCCTGGATGACCGTGACGGGAACGACGTTGTCGTCCTCGTCCCAAACCTGGGTCATGCCAATCTTGCGGCCGAGAATCATGCTGATCAAGATATGATCCCAACTCTCGCGTGGTCTTGGGACAATGCGTACACCACCGAGCGTACGCCCCTAGAGGACCACTACTTACACGACGTGCTCCCCAGCCTTGTATTTCGCCCGGACTACCTGACAACCCTATTAAGCAGGCATTTTGTCCAGCCAGAATACTCCCCTGGTTACACACAGCTGTCTAGTATACACGGCTGCGGGCGTATCCATCGAGATTCATATTTCACTCACATTGTTTACGCAGGTAAAGTGCGTGACACGTTCCCAGTGTGCGGCGGAGGGGGCGGGCCTGAGACATATTAAGGTTGCTGCTCTACAGTCCTGCTCACGACGGAGAGCACATTAAGTGCTCTCCTGTTCGTGCGGAACTCGCGACAACCTTAATATGTCTCAGGCCCGCCCCCTCCGCCGCACACTGGGAACGCCACGTTGATGTCTGCTAAACCTTGCTCGCTCAGGCTAATGACTTTGTTGGGGGTCCACAATTTGCTGCAAGGTAAACTTGCATTGGGGCGTATCGTCCTCTTCTCGCGCCTCATCGAAATCGAAGATCATGATGGCGCAGTTGGGGAGTTTGATTGGGAGTTTGAAGTCTGCTGGGGCGGCGGCTTTGATGAATTGGCGGCTGGCGCTGCCGTGGCTTACTGCTAGAAGGGTTTCGATGCCCTCGGAGCCCATGATATTGGTGAGAGCGTCCACCATACGTTCTTGCAGCGCCTGGCTTCCTTCTCCTCCGAATAGGATTAAGTCCTCGCCTGGATCCCAGACGTCGGTGGGCAGCGCGTCGTGCGGGCCCTCTTCGAAGGTGCCGTAGCAGCGCTCGATAATGCCTTCGCAGGGCTCAACGTCAGCGTCTGCGCCGAGAAGCTCGGTTGCGACGAGGCTTGCCGTGGCCATGGCTCGGCCCAAAGGGGAGGAGACCACTTTGTCGGGAACGACGTTGTGGGCTTTGAGCCACGCGGCTGCCATCCCGGCTTGCTGACGGCCAAGGTCGGTCAGCGGTGAATCGCAGCGGCCCTGGACCAGCTTTTTGACGTTGAACTCCGTCTGACCGTGGCGGAGTAGATACAGTTTCTTCATGCTCTCCCCTTCTGCATAACCTGCTTTACCGGCGCAGCCCTACTCGTGGGTATGGCCTACGTAGTCTTCGTCGATCGTAATCTTGGCAATCGACTTGGGATATTCCGATTCGACCCGTTGTGCCAGCGCGTGTTTTACGTCTTCGGCACTCATCTGCAGATCCGAGGGACGCACGCAGTCAAAGATCACGTTGGTGTGCGTAGGACCCGGCACACAGCGCAAATCGTGAATTGAAAGGCGGCTATCGATCTGTTGGGCCATGGCATTGATGCGTAAACGCATGCTCGCCACCTTGGGATCGTCGGTCACGATGGGGTCATAATGGAGCGTGACAATCATGCCGTCTTCGACCCTAAACGACTGCTCGATGTTATCGAGCGTGTCGTGACTTTCCAGCGGGCTGGCCTCGGCCGCCATCTCGGCGTGCGCACTTGCAAACTTCCTGCCCGGACCGTAATCGTGAACCATAAGGTCGTGGACGCCCAAAACGCCGGGGTAGCTCATGATCTTGTCTCGGATATGTTTGACCAGCTTGGGATCGGGCGCCTGGCCCAAAAGCGGGCTCACCGTATCCTGGATGAGCTCAAAACCGCTCCAGCCGATATAGGCGCCAACGGCAAGGCCGACCCATGCGTCAAGATTGATATGCGTCACCTGGGAAACAATCGCGCACGCCAGCACGGCGCCCGTGGCTAGGACATCGTTTTTGGAATCCTGAGCGGTCGCATGCAACGTCTCGGACTCAATGCGGTCACCGAGCTTTTGGTTGAGGGCCGCCATCCACAGCTTTACAACCATCGAAAGTGCCAGGACTGCCACCAGGGCAAGCGAGAACTCGACAGGCTCCGGGTTGACGATACGCTCCACCGAGGACTTCACCAGTTCGATGCCAATAAGCAGCACGAGCGCCGCCACAACCAGGCCCGAGAGATACTCGTAGCGGCCATGACCGTAAGGATGCTCGGGGTCTGCTGGCTTGCCCGCCAGCTTAAAGCCAAGCACGCTCACGATGTTCGAGCTGGCATCGG
>URJD01000046.1 GCA_900548075.1 uncultured Collinsella sp. | reverse complement strand
CGTAGACCGGCAGAAGCTGCTTGGAGGTCACGAGCGTGAGCGGGTACAGGCGGGTGCCGGACCCGCCGGCGAGGATGATGCCTTTCATTTGCTATAGCCTTTCTTTTCTAGCGGCCCTACGGCCAGCACGGTTTCCCAGAAGGCGCGCGCAGCAGTCGACAGCGAAGGCGATGAACTCGACCAGATTGCCCTCCCGAAGGAGCTGGGAGGAGACCGCTTTGACGAGCCGGCCCCCTTCACCGATCTCACTTGCATGCATGAGATCGTCCGCATGCGTTTCGAGAAAGAACCCGACGGCACGGTTGCGGGCAAACTGTTGGGATGGCGTCAAGTTGTGCGAGTGATAGACCTCGGCACATGGTTCGTACGCGACCTTCATACCCGAGGCGATAAATTTGGCGGCCATGAGCATGTCCTCGTTGGTGTTGACTTGATCGAATCCACCGCATTCGAGATATGCGGTCCGTCGATAGGCAGAACAGGTGTCAGATGCAAAGAACGTCTTAATCCCAAATTTCTTGAGATCGCCTTTTGACCGAACAGACGGTGTGTCGGGATAGTTGAAATCACGAACCAATTGTTCAAAACGACGGGCATTGGCCTTGGGGAGCTGCCTTCCGCTCACAAGCGCGACAGAGTTATCGGCCAGTAACGGTTCGACAAGCGTTTCCAGGTAGCGACTGGAAGCGGGTACAGCATCCTGTGTGAGAAAACAAACGAAATCACCCGCGGTGTGCCTCAAAGCTATGTCGCGGGTCGAACCGTGATTGAATTTCTTACGTTCTATGCGAACGAAGTTAACCCGAGGATGCTTGGCAACCTCGTCAACGGTGCCATCTTCGGAGGATGAGTCAACCACCAAGATATCGAAGGGCCTGAGAGTCTGAGTTTCGATGAGGGTCAAGAGCTCATCGATCTCGCCCGCCGCATTTAGGGTTGGTATGACTACGCTCAAGGAGGGAGCCATCACTTGCCCTTCCTCATTGCCTTGAAGGTCTTAACAAACACGCGGGCGTCTAGGCCAACCGATTGATGGCGCACATAAAATAACTCGCGAGCCTGCCTCTGGCCACTAGCCCACGTTGAGTCATTGCGGTCAGTGGCCGCCCACCAGCCGGTGATCCCCGGTTTGCAGGAGAGCACTTCATCACGGGCATCTCCATACTCGTACGTCTCTTCGAGCGTCACCGGTCTGGGGCCAATGACAGAGAGGTCACCCATGAGCACATTGATAAACTGCGGCAACTCATCGAGTGAGGTGCGTCGCAGGAAGCGACCAACGCGCGTAATGCGTGGGTCATCGTCGACCTTCTGCTCGCGTTTCCACTGAGCCAGCTGTTCGGAAGTCATATACTTCTCGGGATGATCATGAGCATCCGACACCATGGTGCGCAACTTAAATATGTATATCGGTTTTCCATTCTTGCCGATACGCTCCTGGCGGAAGAACGGCTTGCCGGGGGTGTCGATCTCAATTGCAACGCATGCAGTCGCAACGGGGATTAAAAGAACTGCGCAAACACCCGCCGAGAAAACAATATCAAATGCACGCTTAATAGCGAGGTAGCCCGGCCCACCTTTCTTGGGGGCGGCACACGACGAGTCCGGCGCAGGCGCCTTATAAGTGCCAGTTGCAACGAAACCCATAGCAGGAGCTGGGTTCTCGACAGGAGGCGGAAACTCTGTTGCCCTAGGAAATCTTGTGACTTTGGGCAAGTCCATTACATATTCTGTTTTATCTGACACGTTCTCTTCCAAGATTTTGTCCCCGGGTCGGGGATCCTCCCTGTCCTTTGCGGAAATCGCCAGCAGCTAGGCGATTACCTTTTTGAGGTTGCGCATGACGCGCTGCTCGTTTGAAAGCACGGCAAGGCCAACGCGCGTAGTTACGCGTCGGCCGCACAGGTTGAGCTCCAGATAAGCAGTGCTCTTGCGTCTATTAATGGTTTTGATAAGGCCTTCGTGGCCCAGCAGCGGACCTGCCGTCACTACGACTTGGTCGCCGTCTTTTAAGGCCTCGCTCATGGGCACTACGCGGTCTCCCCTATTGGTAAAACTGCCAATGAGCTGGGTCTCTTCTTTTGCCAGCGGCACAAACTGACCGTCCTGGGAAAGCACCCGGGCAAAGTCGTCCATGCGCAGCAGGTACTGTTGCACGGTCCGAGGATCTGCCGTATCGCAGATGAGATAACCGGGAAAGAGCGGCTTGGTCGTGACAATCCATTCGCCGTGTACCTTGATCTCGGTTTGATATTGGGGATAAAAGAGCTCTTGCATGGCACTCGCCGGCACCACGCGCTCGATGCGCTCGCGCATTACGTCTTCGCGACCGTTAATGACCTGGATCACATACCACACGAGCACCACCCCCTTTGCTGTCTTACGTGTGGCTCACGGGGTTTGGGTATGGCTCCGCCAGGGCGCTTGTGCGCGAAGGCGCTCCATATTCAAACCCTGAGCCCAGTCAGACAAGCACGTGGCTCTGCCCCACCGTGAACGGTATGTATAAAAGCAGCGCTGAAGCTGAAGGCACGTATCGCAAGATTGCCTACAACCTCAGCTGGCTGCGTGCGAACCAGTCAAGAGAGTTCAAAACTGGTCCGCACGCAAACAGCTGAAGGACTGCTACGTTTTGGCATGCAACTTATTAATTTTTTGCACTAAAGAATTAACTCAATACAAATAAACAACGTCGCATGACTTCTTTATTGGAGCTCGTGGTGTTTCTGGCACCGCCGTTACGGCCGGATGCTGATCAACCCTGCACTTTGTGACTTGCTGAAGCCGTGAGCACAGTTGAGCTCATGTAACGATAGGTATCCTAGCACAAGCTGTTAGTGAAACTGATTTGGGCTGCGTTGGACAACATATCGTTCATTTGACGTGCTTAAGGGGGTTGTTTTGGAATGTTGTTCACGTTGGCGCAGGTTATTGGGTTGCTGGCGATGATTAAGGGCGCTCCTGATGCCCAAACAGAACGGCGAAGAGTACTGATAATCGCGCTTGGCTAACAAACTATGTACAGACATGAGAAATAAATTGTGCAATTTTTTGTTGGAGTGGGTGGCGGTTTGTGCACGGAGATATTTGGCATGAAAGACGATATGAGAAAGCCATTTGGGTCGCCTCCCCCGCGGCGCAGCTTCTTTCCGCGGGCTCGGGATGCCACAATGGGTTTTGAGTATCGGCCCGTGCGGTAGCCCTTACCGCACCTGCGGGGAGGAGGCTTCCCATGCCCCATGTTACCTCCATCGGCCTGGACGTCCACGCGCGATCGGTCGCCGCCGCGGCGTTCAACCCCTTCACCGGCGAGGTGGTGCACCGTGACTTCGGGACGGACGCCGCCGAGATCGCGGAGTGGGCCCTCGGGTTCGAGGAGCCCAGGGCCTGCTACGAGAGCGGCCCCACCGGCTTCCACATGGCGCGCGAGCTGCGCGCGCTCGGCCTCGACTGCGCCGTGGCCGCCGTCTCCAAGATGCAGAGGCCGGCGGCGGACGCGCGCCGCAAGAACGACCGGCGCGACGCCGAGTTCATCGCCCGCATGCTCGCCACCCACACATCGTGGAGGTCCCGCTGCCCGATGCGGCCGTCGAGGCCGCCCGGGACCTCGACCGCGCCCTCGACGACGCCACGGTGGAGTACCGCCGCGCCAGGCAGCGCCTCAACATGTTCCTGATCAGGCTGGGCCACGTCTGGGACGAGCGCAACGCCGACGGGACGAGGAAGGGATCCTGGACGCGCGCCCACTGGAGGTGGATATCCGGGATCAGGCTCGAGGGGCCCCAGCGCGACGTGCTCGAGTACTACGTCACGGCCGCGAGGTGCGCGGAGTCGGACCGCCGGCAGCTCGAGAAGAAGGTGCTCGCCCTCGCCCGGACCGACCGGTGGCGCCCGGCCGTCGAGGCGCTCTCCTGCATCAAGGGAATCGACACCCTGACGGCCTTCAGGCTCGCGGCCGAGGCGGGCTCCTTCACGAGGTTCCGGACGGCCCCGGCCTTCGCGAGCTGGTGCGGGCTGGTCCCGTCGGAGCGCTCGAGCGGCGAGACCGAGCGGCGCGGCGGGATAACCAAGACGGGCAACCGGCTCGCCAGGACGGCACTGGTGGAGTCGGCGTGGCACTACCTGACGTGCACGCCCCGCCCGAAGGCCCCGGCCCCCGGCGCGGACGTCCCCGCGGCGATCCGGGCGCGCGCCGACGACTGCACCGCCAGGCTCTGCCGCCGCCGCAAGGCGCTGGCGGCGGCGGGCAAGAGCCCGTGCAAGGCAAACGCCGCCGTCGCGCGCGAGCTCGCCTGCTGGGTCTGGGAGATCGGGCGCCGGGCGGAGGGGACCCTCGGCTGACCCCGTCGGACAACAAGCCTCCCGCCGGGAGGGCCCGCGCCTCGACGCATCGCCGGCGCGCGTTCACGAGCCCTTTTTGGGCAGCCCAAGGGCCGCGCCCGTGAACAAGACTGGTTTCGGACGAGCGCGCCGGACGGAGAATCGAAATGCGGTGGGGTGCGCGGACATACCGGGCTGACCGCCGGCAGCGCGCCCACAAGAGCCCGCGGATATTAGCTTGCCAGGCAAGCGTCGACTAAACGTGCAGCGTGCGCGGGCCCTCCCTACGGGAAACGAAAAAGCCCGGTTTTAAACCGGGCTCGAACAAACACGCCTATTGACAATGGCTTTCTCATATTAGAGGCCTTCGGGAAACCGAAGGCCTAAACATTCACAATGGTGGAGACGAGGGGGATCGAACCCCTGACCTCTTGACTGCCAGTCAAGCGCTCTCCCAGCTGAGCTACGCCCCCGTGACGAGGAGATACTATAGGGGAAGTTGGCGCGGCGTGCAAGGACTTTTTTTGAGTCAGACTCTAAATGCCTATTGATATAAATAAGCGATGGCGGTGCCGGTGTGGACTTGGATCGTGGCTGTTGACCTGACGACGTTGCTAACGCCCGTGTCGGCTAGCAGGCCCAGGGGGCTGTGGTCTAGGTCCCACTCTAGGCCGTGTTCGCTTACCTCGGTGTTGGGGGCTATAGCAATGATGGAGAACGTCTTGCCTTCGGCGCCCTTAATGGTCCACGATTCGCCTCCGTGAAGAATGCGGGCCGTGGTCTCGTCTTCGGCAATCCAGACTGAGGAATCCACGTAGCCCGCGAGCAGCCCCAGTACGGAAAGCGCCATGTCCGGACGGCCGCCCGTAGCACAGGTTGCCACAACCTCTGCACCCGGCCAGCGACGACGGACGGAATCGAGCGCCAGCGCCAGATCGGTATAGTCCTTGTACGGGTCGTGGCGCTCTACTTCAAAGGCTTCGGCGGCATCGACCAAAGCACGACCCGCGTCGCTCACCGTGTCGGCATCCCCCACATATACGTCGCAGGCCAGGCCAGCGCCCAGCAGTGCGTCGAGCCCGCGGTCCACGGTGACAACGTGGTCGCACTCCCCCGCTAGCCTCCGCAACAGATCTGTGCTCGCCACCACGGGCGAGCCGCAGACAACTAATACCTTGCAAGCCACAGCCCTCGCCTATCCCTCAAACGAAAGCACGCGGGGTAGATCCAGCTCCTCGTAGCTGTCGATAAAGATATCGCAGTTGTCGCGCACGTCGTCGCGCTTCATGCGGCCGTGCGGATCATAGATGCCCACGCGCTTAAAGCCGGCGGAGCCAGAGCTCTTTAGGCCAAAGACGGCGTCCTCAAACACCCAAGCGCGCTCAAACTTGTGCCCATGGCGCTCCTCCAGGCGGCGCAGCGCCAGCTCGTACACATCGGGGAACTGTTTGGAGCGTCCTGCCTCGCCCGTCGTGGTAACAAACTCCATGTAAGCGTCGAGCCCGGCACCAGCGAGCGCAGACTGCACCAGCTCGGCCGGCGTGGATGTAGCCACGCACATGGCAATGCCCTCCGCCTTCGCCTGCTCCAAAAATGCCAGGAGACCCTTGCGCGGCGGCACCTTAGAGTATCCATCAATCAAAATCTCGCCCAGCTCGCGATACAGCTCCTCACCGTTTGCACCAATGCCCCACGTATCGTGGTAGGCCTGGCACTCATCCTCCAGCGACAAATGCTCAAACTGGGCAAAATCGTCGACCGTCACGTCGACACCGTGGCGGTGCAATAACTCGGGCTGGGCATAGGCCCAAACGGGGGTGCTATTAACTAGCGTGCCGTCGCAATCGAAAATAAAAGCAACCTTGGGAGCGGCGGTATGGGACATAAACGAACCTTTCGATGTCAAATGGTAAACAACCTGCTAAAAACGTTTTACCAAACGTAAGCCTATCAGTTTTGAAACCCTAATTGGTAAAACTGTCAAGGGTTTTACCATTGCAATTCTGCCAGTGGTATAAACATGTCGCTTACCGATTAAACGCCCCCGCAAATCCGCTTTCGTCCATAAAACTAACGTACAGGTGTTATCGTAGTTTCTGCCGAAAGTTCCACCGAGCACGCGAGGTGGAACGAATCATAGAACTATCGCCGTCCCTTCGATTCGTGCAGCCTTGGACCTTTCGCATCTAGTCACCAAGGCAACACGCTGCCGCGTCATGATGGGATCAAACGTGAGCGATACAAAGCTAAAGCCAGCAACCAAAAAGCCCGCCACCCGTAAAGCCGCCCCGCATGCACCGGAGCTCACCAAGGACGATGTCTACCTGTTTGGCATCGGCACATGGGAGCGCAGCTGGGAAAAGATGGGCGCGCACCCCGACACGCAGAACCGTACGCGTGGCTGGCGCTTTTGCGTTTGGGCGCCCGACGTAAAGAGCGTCCACGTCATTGGCGAATTTAACGACTGGGATGAGCAAGCCAACCCGCTGGTGCCCATGCATACAAGCGCTATTTGGGAAGGCTTTATTCCTGGTGCCGAGCAGGGTCAGCTCTATAAGTACCTTATCGAGACCAACGAGGGCAAAAAGCTCTATAAGGCCGATCCGTACGCCTTTAAGGCCGAGTGCCCTCCGGGTACCGCCAGCGTGCTGTGGACCCTCGATGGCTACCAGTGGAACGACGCCGCGTGGCTTAAGCGCCGTGCGAGCCATAACCACATGTCGCAGCCCCTTAACATCTACGAGGTGCACATTGGCTCGTGGAAGCGCCACGGCGACGCACCGCAGGGCGAGCCGGACGAGTACGGCAACTACCCCGGCCCCATGGATCCCTTCCCCGCGCAGCGCGGCGAGTTTTACACCTACGACGACCTGTCGGTGGAGCTCGTGGACTACGTGCGCGACATGGGCTACACGTATATCGAGGTCATGCCGCTTATGGAGCATCCCTTCGATGGCTCCTGGGGCTACCAGACGACTGGCTACTATGCTGCAACGTCGCGCTATGGCAACCCACAGCAGCTCATGCACTTTATCGATGCGTGCCACGAGGCGGGCATCGGTGTGATCATGGACTGGGTGCCCGGCGGTTTTTGCGCCGACTCCCACGGCCTTGCCACCTTTAACGGCCACATGCTGTTTGAGCACGAGATTCACCCCAACTGGGGCACGCACAAGTTCGACTTCGCCCGCGGCGAGGTCCGCTCCTTCCTGGTCTCTAACGTGCTGTACTGGCTCGAGAACTTCCACGTGGACGGCATTCGCATGGACGGCGTGTCCAGCATGCTGTACCTCAACTTTGGCATCGACGATCCGGGCCAAAAGAAGTTCAACAAGTACGGTACCGAGGAGGACCTGGACGCCAGCGCGTTCATTCGCCAGGTCAACTGCGCCGTTGAGGCTCACTTCCCCGACGTGATGATGATGGCCGAGGAGTCCACCGCGTGGCCGCTCGTGACCTACCCGCCGCAGGACGGCGGCCTGGGCTTCCACTACAAGTGGGACATGGGCTGGATGAACGATACCCTGCACTACATGCAGACCGATTTTCCGTGGCGCCCCGGCAACCACGGGCTGCTCACGTTCTCCATCATGTATGCCTTTACCGAGAACTTTATCTGCCCGCTGAGCCACGACGAGGTCGTGCACGGCAAGTGCTCGCTCATCGGCCGCATGCCGGGCGACTGGTGGCGCCAGTTTGCCGGCCTGCGCACGCTGGCTTTCTACCAGATGACGCATCCCGGTGCCAAGCTCAACTTTATGGGCAACGAGATCGGCCAGTTTATTGAGTGGCGCTACTACGAGTCCATCCAGTGGTTCCTGACCGAGGAATACGAGACCCATCGTCATCATCAGGCGTTTATCAAGGCGCTCAACCACCTGTACACCGCCGAGCCCGCCCTGTACGAGCGCGGCTACACCGACGACGGCTTTACCTGGATCGACGCGGATAACTCCAAGCAGTCCATCGTGAGCTTTGTGCGTCAGGGCGAGGACGTCGACGACGACCTGGTGATCTTGATCAACTTTGACCCGGCGAGCTACGAGAGCTTCCGCGTGGGCGTGCCGCGCGAGGGTGACTGGGAGGTCATCTTTGATTCCGACCGTCCCGAGTTTGGTGGCAGCGGATACGCTGGCGAGGAGCCCTACACCTGCTCGAGCGAGCCCTACCCCTGGAACGGGCAGATGGACTCCATCGAGATGAAGGTGCCCGGTCTGGCAGGTGTGGTACTTAAGCGCCGCGGTCCCAGCAGTTACAAGCCGCCCGTGGTCGAGAAGCCCAAGAAGGCGATGCGCAAGCGCGCGTCCTCGGTAAAGCCCAAGGCCGCGGCCACTGCCAAGAAGGCGACGGCTAAGGCGAAGGCTGCCAAGCCCGCTGCCAAGGCTACGGCCAAGTCCACCACGGCCAAGAAGGCAGCCACCAAAAAGGCTGCTCCCAAGGCTAAGGCAGCAGCTGTTAAGGCTCCTGCCAAGGATGCGTAACAAAGCCGTTACGGCTGTAATTACCCGCCCCGACAGGGCGTAGGATACAAGTCATAACCGTTCCGGGAGAAACATCCCCGGGGGAAAGGAACGTATGAATAAGATCTTCGACAACAAGCAGGAGTTTACCGAGCTCTATCGCGATGCCGTCATGAGCATTAGCGGCAAGAGCATCGAGGCCGCCAGCGACCTTGACCGCTTTAACGCCCTGGCCAAGCTCGTGGCCGAGAAGGCACGCACCGTTGCCACCAAGAGTGACGCCCGCGCGGCCGCTGAGGGCAAAAAGCGCGTGTACTACTTCTCGATCGAGTTTTTGATCGGCCGCCTGCTCGATAACTACCTGCTTAACTTTGGCGTACGTGACATGGTCGCCGAGGCGCTCGACGACATGGGCTTCGACCTGTCCGTCATCGAGAACCAGGAGCCCGATCCGGCGTTGGGCAACGGTGGCTTGGGCCGTCTGGCCGCATGCTTCCTGGATTCCATGGCAGCCGAGGGCATTGCCGGCTACGGCAACGGCATGCGCTACCGCTACGGCCTGTTTAAGCAGGAGATCGTCAACGGCAGCCAGGTCGAGGCCACCGACGAGTGGCTCACCCACGGCTATCCCTGGGAGGTCCGTCGTCAGGACAAGGCCGTGACCATTAAGTTTGGTGGCCGCGTCGAGGGCTTTGAGGAGAACGGTCGCACGTTCTACCGCACGGTGGACACTCAGGACATCCTGGCCGTCCCTTATGACATCCCCGTCGTGGGCTATGCCGGTGAGGCCGTCAACAAGCTCTATTCCATGGATCTTGTCACCGGCCAGCTGACCAAAGTCGCGGACATCACCACCGGCGGTGCTTCTGCATGGGACGTTCTCCGCACGCTTGCAGTGGATGCCAACGGCAACTTCTACGCGGTCAACAACGCTTCCTCTACGCTTCTGCGGCTTTATACCTGGACGCTGAGTGACAGCCAGGACGGCGCTCTGGCCCTGAAGGTGCTGGAGGATACCGCCAGCGACCCCGCGCCCTACGGCTTTGCCATCTTCAGCGAGGACAGCCAGGAGCTGCTGGATATGTTCAACAAGGGTCTTGCCGACATCAAAGCCAACGGCAAGTATGACGAGATTCTGGCAAAGTACCTCGGCTAAACCATGAAAAATACGCGGGGACGCCTGTTTTTGCAGGCGGCCCCGCTTTTGCGACCCCGGGATCCCTCTTGGCCCCTGCGCGGAGAGCGGCTCTTGCAAATCCAACCCCCGAAAGGAGTTCTGCGCCTTGATTTTTAAGATTCTTGCCAACTACGGCCCGCTGCTGCTGGCCGCCATGGGCCAAACGCTGCTGCTGGCCCTGTGGAGCCTTTTCTTCGCCTGTCTGATCGGCCTGTTTGTGGGCTTCCTCAGCGTTTTGAAAAGCCGCGTCTGCAACATCATCGCCACGATCTTTGTCGATATTATCCGCGGCGTGCCGATGATCGTTCTGGCGTTCTTCGTCTATTTCGGTGTGCCGATGCTGATGAACGATACGCTGCACTGGTCTGACCTGTTCGGCAGCAAGTTTATGTTCACGGCCTTGCAGGCGGGCATCATCTGCCTGTCGCTGAACTGCGGTGCGTACATGGCGGAAATCATCCGCGCCGGTATCGAGAGTGTTGACAAGGGTCAGATGGAGGCGGCCCGCAGCCTGGGTCTGCCGTACTGGAGGGCCATGGCCAAGGTCGTGCTGCCGCAGGCCATCCGCACGATGATCCCCTCCATCATCAACCAGTTCATCATCACCCTCAATGATACCTCGCTTCTGTCGG
>URJD01000045.1 GCA_900548075.1 uncultured Collinsella sp. | reverse complement strand
CACCAGTCAAGCCGGCAAGCATGTCGTGCTCAAAGTCGGCAGCGCCCACCAGGCCACCGGGCATGGCGCCCATAAAGAGCGGAGCCGGAACGCACAGCACGCGCGCCCCGCGCTCGTGGGCCAGACGAGCCTGGTCCTCGATGCGGCCGCAAATGCCCTCAATATCACCCAGGCGCATATCGATCTGTGCAAGCGCGAGCTTCATGGCCCAGCCCTTTCCGTCGTAAACCATCGAAATCGTAGTAAAAGCGCCGGCCGCATAATGCAGCCGGCGCTTGCATGTGCATATGCTAGCTATGATACCCCGAGCGGGGGCGCGCTCCTAGAATGTCGCGGACCACAGCCCGTGCAGGTTGCAGTAGGCATAGACGGTACCGGTCTTGGAGCCGCCCGCAAAAAACGTCGCGGGTTTCATGCCGGGCTCAAGGTAATGGACCTCTAAGCGGCCCTCGGCCTCAAGGGCGATCCACTCAATGTAGTGCTCGGGCAGGCTGGGGTGCTCGACCGAGCCAACGCGTGCGCGAATCACGTGACCGTCGCGCTCGGTCTCGACAACAGGCACGTGTTTCTCGTGCGCCGCGTCCTCAGTGTTTGCGGTCAGTTCCGTGCAACCGGCAGGGGTCGCAACGCCGTCGTCAAGGGCAGCGATGAGCTTACCGTCGGGGTCCTTAAAGAATTTCGCCATGATGTTCTCCTTTGCTGATGTGCCAATGTTCTTGATGGTTCTTATGCCCAAAGGCAGACAAACCATCCACGGCATTGCAAATGAACACATAACGGGCGGGGACGATGGGGCAGCGCGTGCCATCCGCCCTGGCGGCCCCACCCGAGCGGGTTAGCGCCCGTCGCCGCCCAGCAGCGCCAGAACATCTTCGCGGGTAAACAACGCCGACGAGATGCCGTCGCCGCCGAGCACGCTGTTGACCAGATCGCGCTTGGACTCCTGCATCTGCATAATGCGCTCCTCGATCGTGTCCTTGGCGATGAGCTTGTACACGGTCACGGTATGTTGCTGGCCAATACGGTGTGCACGGTCGGTCGCTTGGTCCTGCGCCGCCACGTTCCACCACGGGTCGTAGTGGATGACCACGTCGGCAGCCGTCAGGTTAAGGCCCACGCCGCCCGCCTTGAGCGAAATCAAAAAGACCGGAACCTCGCCCGCTTGGAACTGCGCAACCATCTTGGCACGGCCCTCCTTGGACGATGCGCCCGTGAGCTTAAGGAAGGCGATGTCCTCCTTGGCCAGGCGCTTGCCGATGATATCGAGCATGCCCGTAAACTGGCTGAACAGCAAGATACGATGACCGCCGTCGAGTGCTCCGTGGACGAGCTCCATGCACGTATCGAGCTTGGCGCTTCCCGCCTTGTAATCCTCGTAGTGTAGACGCGGGTCGCAGCAGATCTGGCGCAGCTTGGTGAGCTCGGCGAGCACCTTGAGCTTGTTTTTCTTAAACTCGGATGCCTCGCGGTGCTGCACTTGCTGGGCAATGCGGTCCTGGTTGGCCAGGTACAGCTTGCGCTGCTCGCCGGTGAGCTGAGCCACGACAGTGTCCTCGATCTTCTCGGGCAGATCGGCCACCACGTCTTCCTTGACACGGCGCAGCACAAACGGCGACACGAGCGCCTGCAGGCGAGCGGCACTGTCGCCCTCGGCATGCTCGACCGGGCTTTCGAAGCGCTTGGCAAACGACTCGCGCGTGCCCAGCAGGCCCGGCATCAAAAAGTCGAAGATGCTCCAGAGCTCGGACAGGCGGTTTTCGATGGGTGTGCCCGTCAAGGCAAAGCGCACGCCGGCCGGCAGGCGCTTGGCGGCGCGCGCCACCTGGGTGAGCGGGTTTTTAATGTACTGGGCCTCGTCGAGCACAACGCGAGCAAAGTCCTGCTCGGCATACTCGTCGATATCGCGCCGCATAAGGTCATACGACGTCACGACCACGTTATGCTCGGCCACGCCGGCAATCTGTACGCGACGCTGCGCCTTGGCGCCCACGACGGCGCACGCATCGAGCGAGGGCGCAAAGCGCTCCAGCTCGGCGGTCCAGTTATACACGAGCGACGCAGGGCACACCACGAGCGTGGGCTTGGTGTCCCCCGTCTCCACGCGCGCCAGGATATGCGCGATCATCTGGAGCGTTTTGCCCAGGCCCATGTCGTCGGCCAAGATGCCGCCAAGGCCCAGGTGTTCGAGCGAGCCGAGCCACTGGTATCCGTCGACCTGGTAGCCGCGCATCGTTGCCTTGAGCGATGCCGGCACCGTAAAGTCCATCTTGCCGAGCGTGTCCAGACGCTCGACGGTACGGCGGAACGCAGCGTCGCGATCGGCCTCGAGCGCGGGCGTGCGCGCGAGCATGCTATCGACGAACAGGGTGCTCGACGCGGGTAGCGACACGCCGTCGAGCAGGTCGACGGCATCGACGCCCAGGTCCTCGGCGAGGCCAAACGCAGCTCGGGCGCCCTCGTCCAGGCGAATGATGTCGCCCGACGTAAGGCGCGCAAACGTTTGATGGCGCTTGTAGGAGTCGAGGTAGATGGCAAGGTCTGCCGCCGAAAGGCCGCTCGCGCCCAGCTCGACGTCGAGCAGGTTGCTCTTGACGGTCGCACGCACCGAAAGCTTGGGCGCAGGGCGGACCGAGACCTGGCGCAGGCGGTCGCTGAGCATGACCTCGCCCAGCTCGGACAGGGCAGACAGGCCCTCGGTCAGCAAGTGGAACAGGCTCTCGTCATCGCGTTCCTCAAACGCCAGGCCGCCCTCGTAAAAGTCGAAATACAGGGCCGCCGTGTCCATGACGCGAAACTCTGCCACCTCGTCGCGCGACGGCACGCCCGGGCGCTGCTCTTCGAAGGGACTGCCCGGAGCGCCCAAGCTAAAGAGATCTGCCGACCAGTCGCCGTAGGTAACCGTAATTTTGCAGGTCACGAGTCCATCGTCGACGCCGATCGCCATGGCAAAGCCCGGCTCGGGCGCCACGGTGTCGAGCGCAGCGGGCGCGGTAAGGTCGGTGTAGTCGCGCAAAATGGGCAGCGCCATACGACAGAACTCCCCCACCTGGTCGGCAGCGATATGGACCGGCGTGCGACAGGGCAGCAAGCGCGATAGGAACGGCGCCGCATGCTGGGAAAACGCCACATCGGCGCGGCGCGCACGGCGGGTGTCGACCAGATAGGCAACGTCGCCCGAAGCAAAGCAGTATGCATCGGCCGGCAGGCGCAGATCGTAGCTGCCACCAGCCGCCGGCGCAATTTTGGCGGCAAGGAGCGGTGGGCGCTTACACAGAGCCTCGTCTTCCCCTTCCGGAGGCACCTCAACCGCCACGTCATAGGTGCGATGCGTCGTCGTCCCCCGCGACCAGGCGGGCTCAAAGGAGATGGTCTGGCCGCGCAGCAGGTCCAGCACATATACGATGCTATGCTCGGACAGCGGCAACTGACGCTCGGCAACAAAACCGCTGCGGGCAAAGTCGTACGACGCCGAACGCGAGCTTGTGATGTCATCGAGATAGGCAACTGTCGTCGCAACAAGGTTGAGCAGCTTTGCCGATGTTTCGTCAAAGGCCTCAGCTGAATGGACAAACGTGAGCTTCTTGCCATAGGAGAACGTGCCGCCGCGCACGTAGGCATCGGCCATGCCGTCGATGTCCTTGACCACGTAGGAGACCGATCCACAGCGAATGCGGAACTCGAGCGCCCAGCTAAAGCGGTCAGCGAACAGCGGATTGTAGTACGGCACCAACGAGGGCTCCAACGCCGCTTTGGGGGCGTCGGGATCAACGGCACCGGCAAGCTTGCGGCGCATGCTCGCCAGCTCATCCATGCGCGCGTCCGAAAGATCGGAAAGCGCCGCCACAAGGCTCGGGCTCGTGGGGACGGGCGCCGGGAAGGGAAAGTTGGGGTTGACGGCCGGCGCGGCGGACGCGGCGCGCGCGGGCTGTTTCGGCTGCGCCGTAAACGTGCGAACCGGCGTGCGCAAACCTTCGACGGGCTCGGCGCCGCTGGCATCCAAATACGCCAGCGCCGTGGCAATAGCGTGCTTACACATACCGGGATAGCGGTATGCGGCGGGGCAGTCGCAGTCGTAGTCGATAACCTCGTGCTCGTCCATGTCGAGCGCCACGTGCGTCTTGTACAGGTCACCGCGCGAGCCGCGCACCGTGCCCTCGACCGTCACGTTTTTGGAGAAGCGCGAGCCGCTGTCCTCGATCGACAGCACGGCACCGTTGAGCATGAGCGAACGCCCCTTCATAAAGGTGCCGCTCAACGCCGCCTCTTTGCGAAGCGCCTGCACAAACGTCCCCTGCGCCATCACTTCCTCCAATCTCACCCGGGGTAGCTTAGATCACCGTCACGCGGCCTTGGTTACCCACGATGGCCTTGGCCTCGGCCAGCAGCGGAATCGAGCGCGCGTTGACCTTAGCAGGTACCTCGGCACGCAGCACGCGCCCGTCCACCTGCTCGATAAAGATCTCCACACGGTCGCCGCCCGGGTTGGTGGTGAGCACCGTGGCAAGACGCGCCATGTTGCCCTGGCTAAAGCGGCTGTTGGGCACCATGACCTCAAACACCTTGGGCTTGTTGTTCTCCTCGTTGAGCTCGAGCGGCACGATCTCCTGCGCGATGATCTGGTCGCCGCGGTCCGAGCGCTCGAGTTTGCCCTTAATGCGCACAAACGCGTCGGACAGCTGCACGCCGGTCTCGGGATCGACCTCGCCGTACAGATACCCCTCGGCCTCCTTGTAGGTCTTGGGGAACACCACGACGGTGGCCTCGCCTTCCATGTCCTCGAGCTGCACGATGCCCATGGGGTCGCCGTTTTTGGTCACGCGCTTGGACACGCTCGAGACCATGCCGGCCCACCACAGTGCCTTGCCCTCGGGAATCTCCTGGTTGATGGTGCCGCCCGTGGGGTTCTGCACTTCGTAGCCGGTATCGATCTGCGAGAACGAGAAGTCGCGCGCTTTGCCGAGCGCATACTCAAACGGGCGCAGCGGGTGGTCCGAGACATAGATGCCCAGAACCTCCTTCTCCTGGCTCAGCTTAAGGTGGCGGTCCCATTCCTGGCCGTCCGGATCGGGCACGCTGACCTCGAAGCCCGAGCCCTCAACGTCGCCAAACATATCGAAGAACGAGGTCTGGCCGCTCGCGCGGTCCTTCTGGCGCTTTACCGCGGCATCGATGATGTTCTCGGGGTTGTTCTTGTCCACAAAGTGCATCATCTGGCGGCGCGGATAGCCCGTGGAGTCGAAGGCGCCTGCCTTGATCAGCGATTCGATCACGCGACGGTTGGCCTGGCTCGAGTCCACGCGCTCGACAAAGTCGTGCAGCGTCTTAAACGGGCCGCCCGCCTCGCGCTCGGCGATAATCGCCTGCGCCACGCCGGTACCCACGCCGCGGATGCCGGCCAGACCAAAGCGCACGCCTTCCTTGGTAGCCGTGAACTCGGTGCCGGACTCGTTGACATCTGGCGACAGCACGGGAATGCCGTCGTGACGGCACGCCGAGACGTAGTGCACGATCTTGTCAGTCTTGCCCGTGTAGGACGTCAGAACGGCCGCCATGTACTCGTGCGGATAGTGAGCCTTGAGCCATGCCGTCTGCATAACCAGGATGGCGTAGCCGGCGGAGTGCGACTTGTTGAAGGCGTAGGAGGCGAACTCGAGAACATCGTCCCAAATCTTCTGGGCGACCTCACGCGTGTAGTTGTTCTTGATAGCGCCGTTCATCCAGTGGTCGTAGGTGGTCTCGTCCGAGCCATCCTCCCAGTGGAGCACCGTCGAGGTGAGCAGCTTGATCTTTTTCTTAGCCACGGGCTTACGGATACGCGAGTCCGATTCGCCCTTGGAGAAGCCGCACATCTCGACGGAGATGAGCATAACCTGCTCCTGGTAGACCATGGTGCCGTAGGTTTCGCCCAGGATGTCGTCCAGACGGTCGTCGTAGGAGACGGCCGGCTCCTTGCCGTTCATACGGTTGATGTAGGACGAGACCATGCCGGCGCCCAACGGGCCCGGGCGGTACAGGGCGATCAATGCCACGACGTGCTTGTACTCGGTGGGCTTCATGTTCTTGATCGTGGCCGTCATGCCGGCGGACTCGACCTGGAAGACGCCGGCGGTGTGGCCGGAGCCCATGAGCTTAAAGATCTCGGGGTCGTCAAAGGGAATCTCTTCCTCTTTGATGTCGATGCCGAAGTTCTTTTTGATGTTTGCCTTGGCCTTGGAGATAACCGTCAGCGTACGCAGGCCCAGGAAGTCCATCTTGAGCAGGCCCATGTCGGCGACGGTATGGCCCTCGTACTGGGTAATCTCGACGCCGCCCTTGGTGTCGAGCTTGGTGGGCACGTGCTCGTTGACGGGGTCGCGGCAGATCAGAACGGCGCACGCGTGCACGCCCTCGCCACGGGTGAGGCCCTCGATCGAGAGCGCCGTGTCGATGATGCGGCGGGCGTCGTCGTCCTTTTTATAGGCCTCGGCAAAATCGGGGTTAAACAGATCCTCTTTGCCGGGTTGTTTGTCGAGCACCTGCTTGAGCTTGACCTTGGGGTCGCTCGAGACCATCTTGGACAGGCGCTGGCCCATGTAGACCGGGTAGTCCAGGACGCGCGCGGCGTCGTTGATGGCCTGCTTGGCCTTGATGGTCGAGTAGGTGATGACGTGGGTGACCTTCTCGGGGCCGTAGAGCTGGCGAACGTGCTCCACGACCTCGAGGCGCCGCTCATCGTCGAAGTCCATATCGATATCGGGCATCTCGGTACGCTGCGGGGACAGGAACCTCTCGAACATCAGGCCGTTCTCGAGCGGGTCGAACGCGGTGATGTTCATGGCGTAGGCGACGATAGCGCCGGCGGCCGAGCCACGGCCGGGGCCGACGCCGATGCCGTTGTCCTTGGCCCATTGCACGTACTCGGCAACGATCAAAAAGTAGGCAGCAAAGCCCTTGTCGCAGATGACCTTGTATTCGTACTCAAAGCGCTCTTTGATGTTGACGCCACCGATCTCGCGCGTGGCCCAGTCGTCGCCGTAGTGCTGGCGCAGGCCCTTCTCGCACTCGCGGCGGAACTGGCTCTCGTGCGTCTCGCCGGGATCGAGCAGCGGGAAGCGCGGCAGGATGATGGAGTCCCAGTCCAGCTCGACGTAGCACTTGTCGGCGATCTCGAGCGTGTTGTCGCAGGCCTCGGGGCAATACGGGAACATCGCCCGCATCTCCTCCTCGGTCTTCATGTAGAACTCCGAGCCGGTCATGCGCATGCGGTTGGGGTCATCGACCTTGGCGTTCATGCCGATGCACATGATGACGTCCTGCACGGGCGCGTCCTCGCGGCGCAGGTAGTGGAAATCGTTGGTGGCGATGACCTTGACGCCCACCTGTTTGGCGATGTCGATGAGCGTGCGGTCCATCTGCTCGTCGGTCAGACCGTTGTCGGTCGTGATGCCGTGTTCCTGGATCTCGATATAGAAGTCGCCGGGGTCGAAGGTATCACGGAAGGTCTCGGCCCATTTGATGGCGCCTTCCATGTCGCCACGGTCGATGTATTTGGGGATGATGCCGGCGATACAGGCGCTCGTGCAGATCATGCCCTTGGCGTGGCGGCGCAGGTTGTCGAGCGTCACGCGCGGCTTGTAGTAAAAGCCCTGCACGGCGGCCTCGGAAACCGTCTGCATCAGGTTAACGTAGCCCTCCTGGTCCTTGGCCAGAAGGATCATGTGGTAGAGCTCGGGCTTATGGTCGCGGGCGAGCGTCTCGTCTGGCGTAAAGTAGACCTCGCAGCCAAAGATGGGCTTAATGACCAGCGGCGGCTTGAGCTCGTCAATGTTGCCCTTCTCGTCCCACATGGCCATGTCCTTCACATACTGGGCATGCTCGCGCGGGTTTGCCTCGGGGTCGGGCTCCACCAGCTCGTCGCGGCGGTCTTTTTCCAGGAAGGCCTTGTCGTGGCTCCAGGTTTTGTACTCGGGCGTGTTGTGGTTGACGGCGTCGCAGGCCAGCGCCAGGTCGGGCACGCCATACATGTAGCCGTGGTCGGTAATGGCGACGGCGGGCATGCCCAGCTCTACGGCACGATTGACCATATCCTGGATACGGGTTGCGCCGTCGAGCATGGAGAAGACGGTGTGGTTGTGCAGATGGACAAATGCCATGTGATGAGCTCCGATGCGGGTTCGTGTTCTGACTGAACGATTTTACCGCACGGTGCGGACGCCCACCGAAAGTAGCTAATTTGGGACGAGGCTTTTTGTAGGTTCGCCCGCTCTCGAGCCCGTTTGGTGTGGGTTTTATCGCCGCCCCAAGCCGTTTGGTGTGGGTTTTCGCGAGAGCAACTTCTCTATGTTGGAGAAACCGCAGGTAAATGATGGTGTCGGATTTCGAATTCGCTCGATGAAGTTCAAAACCCACACCATCGAGGCACGAAATTACCGAAGAAGCACAACATTGGTGCCAGGTACTTTTGACAGGTTAGCGCTGAGCACATCTGGCAGATTCCTAAGGAACATATACTCCCCTGCGTCTGTCATGAGGACAGCAGCGCACTCGCTGGGGCGTGCATCCTCCAGGCCGGAGAAGAACTCGACAACCGGAACATTCAAACCGTCCGCAAGTTTGCAGAGCCACTCGAGCGAGGGGTTGAACTTCCCAACCTCAAACTTGTTCAGGGCAGAACGGTCGATGCCCGATCGCTCGGCGGCAAAGGTCTGACTGTAGCCCCTTTGCACGCGAATACGACCGGCGTTAACGCCCACGACCTTGCGGATAGATATGTTGATGCCATCGCTTTTCATGGCTGCAATCGTATTGACGAACGCACCGTTCGCTGAGGTTTATATTCCACAATATCGAGATCGAGGTTAGACTGTTGTGGACTATATTCCACAACAGCAACGGGGGATCGATTTCCATGGCTCAGCAGGTTAAATCTCGCAAGAGAGTGCAGGAGCACGGAGAGGTCTTTACGAACGAGCGCGAAGTCAACGCCATGCTCGATATGGTCAAACAGGAGACTGAGCGCATCGAATCCCGTTTTCTGGAGCCGGCGTGCGGCAATGGCAATTTCCTGGCCGAGGTACTGCGCCGCAAGCTCGCCGTTGTAAGCCAGCGTTACAAGAAGAATCCCGACGATTACCAACGCAATGCGTTCGTCGCTGTAAGTAGCCTTTACGGCGTCGAGCTTCTCGAAGACAACGCCCAAGAATGCCGTGATCGTCTATACGGAATCGTCGAGGCAGAAGCTAAGAAAGCAATCAAAAAGCCGGACGCGATCTTCCTCGAGTCAATCCGCTACGTGCTCGACAAGAACATCCTGTGCGGCGATGCTCTCACGCTCAAAGACGCCAACGACAATCCCATCACCTTTGCCGAATGGTCACTCGTAACGGGCGACAAGGTGAAGCGCCGAGATTTCTTGCTGAGCGAGCTTCTCGATGGCAACGCCGACAAGGGAGAAACGCTCCCTCTTTTCACCTTCGACGACTTAGGCGGCGATGTCCGAGCGCATACCGACTGGGAGTACGACGCCGAGCTCGACGCCTATATCCCTTCCGCAATAAAAGAATATCCCCTCACCAATTACTGGGAGGTCCAGTGCCATGGCTAACCTGCTTGAGACCGTGCACAACCCCGACGTATTGACTTGTCTGGCTAACCTAAGCAACGACGAGGTCTTTACGCCACCGGATCTCGCCAATGATGTCCTGGACATGCTGCCGGCTGAAATCTGGAGCGACCCCACCATCAAGATCTTGGACCCGTGCTGTAAGTCTGGTGTCTTCCTTCGCGAGGCTGCCAAGCGTTTTATCAAGGGTCTCGAGCGCGAGTACCCAGATTTGCAAGAACGTGTCGACCACATCATGCACGAGCAGCTCTTCGGCATCGCGATCACCGAGCTCACGAGCCTGCTCTCCCGCCGCAGCCTCTACTGCAGCAAGTTCCCCAACGGCAAATTCTCGGTTGTCGAGTTCGATAGCTCTGAGGGACGCATTAGGCACCGAAGCATCCAGCACACATGGGCCAACGGTCGATGCAAGTACTGTGGCGCATCGAATGCCGAATATGACCGTGACGCGGCACTCGAAACTCACGCATATGAATTCATTCACACCGACGATCCCGAGAGGATTTTGAATATGAAGTTCGACGTGATAGTCGGCAATCCGCCGTATCAGCTGAGTGACGGAAGCGGAGCAAGCACTGACGCTGCTGCCCCAATCTACCAGAACTTTGTCAAACAAGCGATGAAGTTAAGCCCTTGTTACCTCTCAATGATTATTCCCTCTCGATGGATGGTCGGCGGCAGGTCGACGCTCAATTCATTTCGCGAAGAAATGCGCACAGATCAATGCCTCGCAGAAATACACGATTTCGAGAATGCCGCCGAGTGTTTTCCCGGTCTTCATATCGACGGAGGCGTTTGCTTCTTCCTATGGGATAGAAGACACAAAGGCAAGCTGAAGTACGAATATAAGCCAGCCAGCGGCCAAGCAACAACATGCCTGCGATTTCTGGATAGTGGCACAAAGTATATTGTGAGAGACAGTAGGCTGTTTTCAGTTTTGGAAAAGCTAGATGGTTTGGAGCGCTTTTCTAAAATCGTCTCAAAGACCAAACCCTTTGGGATAAGAAAGTTTCTTTTTAATGAGCCCTCCCGCTACCCAAATTCCAAGGTTGATTTCCGATCTCAGCCGAACACATTGAGCGGATAGGCCGTTCCCGCAGTT
>URJD01000044.1 GCA_900548075.1 uncultured Collinsella sp. | reverse complement strand
CCCCCACCCCACCCCACCACTCCACCCACCATATATTGCAAAACACCCCCAAGCATATGTTCGAAAACACAATATGTTGTGTTTACAGCAACGGCGGGATGCCACCTGTGGCACCCCGCCTTTCAACCTCAACCTTCAAGTTGACCTTGAGGCGATTTTTGCGTCCCTTTACATGCCGTTCACATCGCCCCCAAACTCCCCCACCCAAGGCACATTCGGCCCACCACCGCGATGACAAGTGGCGAAAAATGGGACGAGCCCCAGATTGCCCCTGCGCGCGCAAAAGCACGCCGCGGCAATCTGGAGCCCGTCCCCAAATACCTGTGAATTTGCAGATCAGCGATGTGTTAACGATGTGCCAGCGGGTGCGCCGCCAGATAGACCTCGGTAAGCTGCGTACGATCGACATGCGTGTAGATCTGCGTGGTCGATATATCGGAATGCCCCAAGATCTCCTGTAGCACACGGAGGTCTGCGCCGCCCGCAAGCATATGGGTGGCAAAGGAGTGACGCAGCGTATGGGGATGGAGTCCCACCAGCCCCACCTGGCGCCCATAGCGCTCACAGATGGCATGGATGCCCTGGCGCGACAGACGGCGGCCGTTCTTATTTAAAAAGACCGCCGAGGTCTCGGTTCCGCGGGCATGGGCCGCCAAGCGAGAACGCCCCTCGGTTACATAGAGCGTCAGGGCTCGCGCCGCGCTTCCCACCAGCGGGGACAGGCGTTCCTTTGAGCCCTTACCGCGAACGAGTACAAAGCCATCGTCAATATGGATATCGCCCACATCGAGCCCCACCAACTCGCTCACACGCAAACCGCATCCGTAGAGCACTTCCAAGATGGCATGGTCGCGCAAGCCCATCTCGCCCTCGGGGAAGTCTTGATCGAGCAGTGCCGAGACATCCTCCACCGATAGATACTCCGGCAAACGCTCAGCCTTTTTAGGCAGGCGCAACGCCGCCGTCGGGTTTTGGGCCACAGCCCCATCGCGCACCAAAAAGGCATGCAAGCCCTTCACGGCCGCAAGCGCACGCTCCACCGAGGCATCGGAATAGCCCCCATCGCGACGGTCGGCGACAAAGCCCTCCACAACCTGACGGGTCACCTCTTCAAAAGACACAATACCCGCCCGCTCCAGATAGGCGCAGTACGTCGTCAGGTCACGACGATAGGCCGCAATCGTGTTGCGCGCCAAACCCCGCTCGACCCCGAGGTAATCGAGATACTCCCCCGCCGCCACGGCGAGCGACGAGGGAGTGGCTTCGGTATATTCCTTATTCGCCGGCACCCTTAGTCCGTAGCGAGGTTCATGGGCGTCACCTGCAGACGGTCGACACCCTCGTGCTGGCCGATCGAAGCGCGCACGAACTCGCGGAACAGCGGCTGCGGGTTGGTCGGGCGGCTCTTGAACTCGGGATGAGCCTGGGTTGCCACATACCACGGATGCACGTCGCGCGGCAGCTCGACCATCTCGACCAAGCGCTCGTCAGGCGACAGACCCGAGATAACCAAACCGGCGTCCTCGAGCTGGTCGCGGAAGGCGTTGTTGAACTCAAAGCGGTGACGGTGACGCTCGTAGACGAGTTCCTCGCCATATGCCTCGCGAGCAAGAGTATCGGCGGCGAGCTTGCACGGATAGGCGCCCAGGCGCATGGTGCCGCCCTTCTCGGTCACGTCCTCCTGCGAGCTCATCAGATCGATGACGCTATACGGACCGTCCGGATCAAACTCGGAGGAGCTGGCACCGGCAAGGCCAACGACATTGCGGGCGAACTCGCACACGGCGACCTGCATACCCAGGCAAATGCCCAGATATGGAATCTTGTGCTCACGGGCAAACTCGGCCGCGAGGATTTTGCCCTCCAGGGCGCGCTTGCCAAAGCCGCCGGGAACCAGGATGCCCGAGGCATCGCCCAGAACCTCGGAGACATTCTGCTCGTCGAGGCTCTCGCCGTCGACCAATTGGACGTCCACATGGCGATCGTAGAAGACGCCCGCATGGTGCAGGGCCTCGATAACCGACAGGTACGCATCGGGCAGCTGCGTGTACTTACCCACGACGGCGATCTTCACCTTGTCGGCGTGATGGTTGGCGTGATTCTGTTTGCGCAGGAACTCGTTCCACTCGCTCATGTCGCGCTCACGCGGGTCCAAACCCAGGCGCTCGCAAATGCGCAGGTCAAAGTCCTGCTCGGCAAGCAGCTGCGGAACATCGTAAATGCTCGCGCAGTCCTCGTTGGTAAAGACACAATCGGTGTCGACGTCGCAGAAGCTTGCGATCTTTCCGCGGATAGCGTCATCGATATGGTGGTCGGAGCGCAGCACGATGATATCGGGCTGGATGCCAAAGCTGCGGAGCTCCTTGACGGAATGCTGTGTGGGCTTGGTCTTGACCTCGTGGGCGGCGGCGATATAGGGAACGAGCGACACGTGGATGTAGCAGACGTTCTCGGGGCCGGCCTCCTTGCGGTACTGACGGATGGCCTCGACAAACGGTTGGGACTCGATGTCGCCGATCGTGCCGCCCAGCTCGGTGATGACTACATCGGAGCCGGTCTGCTCCTCGATGCGGCGGAACTTGTCCTTAATGGCATTGGTGACGTGAGGAATCACCTGCACGGTACCGCCCAAAAAGTCGCCGCGACGCTCGCGGGCGATCAAGCTCTTATAGATGGCGCCGGTCGTAAAGTTGGAATCGCGGGTCAGGTTCTCATCAATAAAGCGCTCGTAATGACCCAGGTCCAGGTCGGACTCGTAACCATCCTCGGTTACAAAGACCTCACCATGCTGGAACGGGCTCATGGTACCGGGGTCGACGTTCAGATACGGGTCGGCCTTCTGCATCGTTACTTTGTAGCCACGCGACTTGAGCAGACGGCCCAGCGAGGCCGCGGTGATACCCTTGCCCAGAGACGAAACCACGCCACCGGTTACGAACACATGCTTGGTCATATTGAGTTACCTGCGCTTCCCGTAGAAGTTGTTTATCCACATCTTACGGGTCTTCATTGTAATACTCGCGCCGCGGACCGTCCGCAATTTTTCTCGCGTGCGATTGCATTTCTCAATCTTGAAACAAAACGCCGCCCGGTTTCCCAGGCGGCGTCGCTATGGCAAGGGTTACATGCTGCTATCGATCAGCAACCTCGTCCTCAAGCATTTCTTGAACGAGCATGCCGGTACGGACGCCCTCAAGATACCACTCGCCACGTTCGGTGAGGCAAATGCCATTTGCAAGCTGACCGCCGTCGTCGCTATAACGCGAGACGACATCAATCATGCCTTCGGAATCCAAGCGATCGATTGCGGCGCGGGCACGATACGGCGAAACCCCCACGCGCTCGGCAAGCGTTTTGCGCGAGAAACCATACGGCCCGCCATTGTCTTCGGTTTGCTGGTCGATCTCCATCAACACCAGCACCTCGACACGCTTCATATCGTTGACACTCGCACGACCCTTGCCCGCCATAGCAGCCTCCTCAAACCGAGCACGAGCATCTAACGCGCCGTGCGCGACCGACACACCTCACGATGACAGGTAATATCCATCATGCGGCATCCCGCTAAGGATGAAATAGTTACGGTTATTGTATACCGCTCAAATTGTTTCTAGGCAGGTAAACAGCTATTTTTCGCCGAAATAGACGCTTTATTGATCAAAAAGCCGTACCGGGCGCTAACCCGATACGGCCAAAATGCAATGCAATTACCGCGGTGCTTCAAACTTAGCGATGGAAGAAACCGCGGCGCTCAAACTTGGGCTCGCAGCACACGTTGATACCCAGTTTGCGCAGTACCGTCTCGTCCGTCGGCGAGATAATCACGCTAAAGAAGGCATCGCAGCCGCGCAGCTGCTCCAGGCCCGAAAGGACGCGAGCGGCCGTCTCACTCGTGGCCGAGGTGATCGACAGCGCCATAAGCGTCTCGTCGGTGTGGAGGCGCGGGTTTTTGCTGCCCAGGAAATGCGTCTTGAGCTTGCTGATGGGCTCGATCGCCTCATCGCTAATGACCTCGAGCTCAAGGTCGACGCCCGAGACATGCTTAAGGGCGTTCATAATGAGCGAACTTGCGGCGCCCAGGCGCGTGGAGGTCTTACCGGTCACCACGGAGCCATCGGGCATGACCATGGCACCCACGGGACCACCCGTCAGCTGCTCCCTAGTGAGGGCCGCCGAGCGCGCCGGTGAGTAGTTCTTATCGATGCCGGCTTTCTTCATAATAATCTTGAGACGGTCGACTTGCTCATCGCCCACGCCGGTACGGCGCACATTTTCGACCGCGGTAAAGTAGCGGCGGACGATCTCCATCTTGGAAGCGTCGCGGCAGGCATCGTCATCGGTGATGGCAAAGCCGACCATATTGACGCCCATGTCCGTAGGGCTCTGGTAGGGGCTCTTGCCCAGGATCTTTTCCATCAGGGCACGGACTACCGGGAAGGCCTCGACGTCGCGGTTGTAGTTGACCGTGGTCTTGTTATAGGCCTCCAGGTGGAAGGAGTCGATGATGTTGGCGTCATCGAGGTCTGCCGTGGCGGCCTCGTAGGCAATATTGACCGGATGCGTAAGGGGCAGATTCCAAACCGGGAAGGTCTCGAATTTGGCATAGCCGGCGGCCGTGCCATGCTTGTGCTCGTGATAGAGCTGAGACAGGCAGGTGGCAAGCTTGCCCGAGCCAGGACCGGGGGCAGTGACCACAACGAGCGGTCGGGTGGTCTCGACAAACTCGTTCTTGCCATAGCCATCGTCGGACACGATCAGATCGACATCGTGCGGATACCCCTCGATGGGATAGTGCAGCTTGGCGGGAATACCGAGCGCGTTCAGGCGGTTGCGGAACACATCGGCAGCGGGCTGGCCGGCGTACTGGGTGATGACCACGGCCGCGACGGCAAAGCCGTTGCCGCGAAACAGGTCAACCAGGCGCAGCACATCCTCGTCATAGGTAATGCCAAGGTCACCACGAGCCTTGTTTTTCTCGATGTGGTTCGCGTTGATCGCGATGATAACCTCGACATCGTCGGCGATGCTCTTGAGCATGCGGAACTTGCTGTCCGGTTCAAAACCCGGCAGCACGCGGCTCGCATGATAGTCATCGAACAGCTTACCGCCAAACTCCAAATAGAGCTTGCCACCAAACTGCGAGATGCGCTCCTTAATGTGAGCAGCCTGCAGCTCGATATACTTCGCGTTGTCGAAACCCTGGCGCATATATGGCTCCCGTCCCGTTTCGTAAATTAAGTTCCTACGCGATTATAACGGAGCAGACCCTCCCCGATGCCCAGGCCATCAACAGGCACCAACCAAACACGCGCTCGATAAGTTGCGGTGGAATAGTTCCCGCTTAGTCCCTCAGGACACACAAACAGGAGCTATTCCACCGCAACTTCCCCTTTTTGGTACAAGCTAACCTGACCCCTTTGCATCAATAATGGAAACATCGCAGGTGGAGCATAAGTCAGCGAGCGCCCGCCAGAGCGAGCAAGGTGACGTGAAAGAGGAGGGCATAGGCCTTTTGGCCATGCCCGACGATTGAACGTCAGATTGCCGCTCTGGCGGGCGCGCAGCGTCGACCGGTTCCGCGGTTTGGTAAAACCGCGGAACAAAAAAGCGCCCCCTCCCGCGCACGGAACGGGAGGGGGCTAAAGGTAGGAGTCTACCGGTGGGTTGACCCCACCGGACAGACGATGACCAGGTGATCCTTTACAGGATCGTCAAGGTTTCCGTGGGGTACCCGTGGGGTACTTAGAGCAGCACGCAGGCGACGGTCAGGATGACGGCGCAGACGACGGAGAGCGCGACGATGAGCTTAAGGGCAAACTTGAGCCAGGTCGTCCACTCGATCTTGGCCAGGGCGAGACCGCCCATGATGGCGCCGGAGGTCGGGGTGAACAGGTTCACGACACCGATGGCGGCGGAGAAGATCATGACCATGACCTCGGGCGAGAAGCCGAGCTTAACAGCCAGCGGTCCCATGATGGGCATGGAGACGGTGGCCATACCGGAGGTCGAGGGGATCAGGAAGGACAGGCCGAAGTAGACCAGGAAGCTCATGGGAGCGAAGATCACGCCGGACAGGCCAGCCAGGGCATTGGCGGCGGCGTCGAGGACGTAGACGTCGAGGCCGGTGTTAGCCATGAGGACGGAGATACCACGGGCGAGGGCGATGACGAGAACAACGGACATCATGTCGGCAGCACCGGTGATGAAGGTGTTGACGATCTGCTTCTCGGACAGGCCACCGATGATACCGATCAGGACAGCCATGAGGAAGAACCAGGTGGAAGCCTCGTCGAAGTACCACTGGCCAATGGGCAGGCCGGTGATCAGGGCAGACCAGCCCTGGACGACGGCGTTACCGTCGGCGTCGTAGACAGCGCCAGCATCGAAGAAGTTGGCGACGCCCTCGTTGAGGTCGGCCAGCGGAATGAAGCCGACGATCATGACGACGAAGGTGAAGGCGAAGGCGATCAGAACACCCTTCTGACGACCGGTGAGCTTGACCTCCTTGTGAACCTCGGAAGCAGCCTTGCCGTGAGCCTCTTCGGCGTCCTTGAGCTCCTGCATCGACAGGATGGTGGAACCCTTATCAGCCTTGACCTTCTTGGCATAGTTCATCACGAAGACGATGGACATGGCAGTAGTGACAATCCACAGGACGGCACCGAGGCCGATGATGATGGACTGATTCACGGCAATGTCAACGCCGGTCAGAGCGTCGACGGCAGCGCCGACGGCGAACGGGTTAACAGTGGAGCCGAGGCAGCCGCAGCCAGCGCCGAGCAGGACGGTAGCGGCGCCGACCATAGGGTCGAAGCCAGCGGCCATCATGGTAGCAGCGAGCAGGGCGTAGAAGGGAACGGTCTCCTCGCACATACCATAGGTGGTACCACCGAGGGAGAAGATGAGCATCAGCACGGGAATGAGCATAATCTCGTTGCCCTTAAGCTTCTGCACCAGAACGGCGATGCCGTTGTCCAGGGCGCCGGTCTCGGTCATCATGCCGAGGAAGCCGCCCAGGATCATAACGAAGAGGCAGACGGGCAGAGCGTCAGCGAAGCCCAGGATCGGGGCGGTGCAGAAATCGCTCAGACGGGCGGCAGTAACCGCGCCGCCGGACGTGCCGGAGACGATAACGGTAATCACTGCGACAATTGCCAGCAGAGCAAGAAGAATGGTGAACGATGAAGGCATACCGCGCTTTTTCTTAGCGGTCTCAGTCATAGTTCTCATCCCCCCTTCATAAATCATTTACTGATCTCGCCAGAAGCGGCTCTTCCGTGCCGTGCCTGCCGCTTGATGCGAGATTATTACCAGATAAAACCGCTCGGGGTGTGCAGCAATACACCCCGAGCGAGATGCTAGATGCTCTTACTTGAGCGTGGCGTACATGACAGCCTTGATGGTGTGCATGCGGTTCTCGGCCTCGTCGAAGACCTTGGAAGCGGGGCTCTCGAAGACCTCGTCGGTGACCTCCTGCTCGGTGATGCCGAACTGCTCGCACTTCTCGGCGCCAATGGTGGTGTTGGTGTCGTGGAAGCTGGGCAGGCAGTGCAGGAAGATGGCACCCGGGTTGGCCATAGCCATGACCTCGGAGGTGACACGATACGGGGTGAGCTGAGCGATGCGCTCGGCCCAGACCTCGTCGGGCTCGCCCATGGAGACCCACACGTCGGTGTAGATAACGTCGGCACCGGTGACGCCGTCCTTGACGTCGGTGGTCAGCTTGATGGTGCAGCCGTTGGCCTCGGCGATGGGCTTGCAGGCCTCGATGACGTCGTCAGCGGGCATGCACTCCTCGGGGCCGCAGGCCACGAAGTTCATGCCGAGCTTGGAGCAGACGACCATGAGGGAGCGAGCAACGTTGTTCTTGCAGTCGCCCATGAAGACGAGGGTCTTGCCCTTGATGTCGTAATTGAAGTTCTCCTGGACGGTCAGGATGTCGGCGAGCATCTGGGTGGGATGCCACTCAGTGGTCAGGCCGTTCCACACGGGCACGCCGGACTTAGCAGCGAGCTCCTCGACATCGTCCTGGGCAAAGCCACGGAACTCGATGCCGTCATACATGCGGCCGAGAACGCGGGCGGTGTCCTCGATGGACTCCTTCTTGCCCATCTGGGACGAACCGGGATCGAGGTAAGTGACGCCCATGCCAAGATCCATGCCGCCGACCTCGAAGGCGCAGCGGGTACGAGTGGAGGTCTTCTGGAAGAGCAGAACGATGTTCTTGCCCTCGAGGTAACGATGCGGAACGCCCGCGCGCTTCATATCTTTGAAGTTCTTGGAGAGCTTCAGCAGGTATTCAATCTCCTCGGTGGAGAAGTCGAGCAGACGGAGGAACGGACGACCAGAAAGATTAACACCCATTTTGATTCCTTTCTTGGGTTGAAGGGAGAAATCCCTTCCTTGAGCCTCATGCAGGCCCTGCGACACTCGTATCGCAGGGCCCGCTCTTAAGCAGCTAAGCCGCTTAATGACAGAGTTTGATGCGCGCTAGAAACTAGAGATCTTCGCGCTGGAACGGCATGCTCATGCAACGCGGGCCGCCACGACCACGGGACAGCTCTGCCGAAGGAACAACCAGCAGGTTGAGGCCTTCCTTGTAGAGCACCTCGTTGGTGACGTTGTTGCGCTGATACACGCAAATGGTGCCAGGCTCGACGCACAGGGTGTTCGAACCATCGTTCCACTGCTCGCGGGCTGCTGCAATGGGATCGCCGCCGCCGCAGGGGATGAGCTTGATGCCGTCGACGCCGGTGGCGTACTCGAGAATCTTCTCAAGGGAGTCAGTATGCTCCTTGATGTCGACTTCGCCCTCGGCTGCGCCCTTGGTCATCTCGTAGACACGCAGGGTGCCCATGATGGCCGGGTGAATGGTGAACTTGTCGACGTCGATCTGCGTGAAGACCGTGTCGAGGTGCATGAATGCACGGGACGCCGGAATGTCGAACGCGAAAATCTTCTCAATCTCGCAGCCCTCGGTCTTCCAGAAGATGTTCTGGGCCATGAGGTCGATAGCCGCAGCCTGGGTACGCTGGGAGATGCCAACAGCCAGAGCGGTGCGAGTGAGGTTGAGCACGTCGCCGCCCTCGGTGTGGAACGGAGCGTCGCGGCGGAACCACAACGGGGTGCCCTTGTAATCGGGGTGGTACTTGAAGATGTACTTGCCGTAGAGCGTCTCACGATTACGGGTGACGGAGTACATGCGGTTCAAGTTCACGCCGTTGCCCACGCACGCGAACGGGTCGCGGGTGAAGTACAGGTTCGGCATGGGGTCGATGATCAGGTCGCTCTGCTTGTCGCTGTGATCGCTGACCAGATCGTCAAGGGTGGCGGACGATGCGAGTGGCATGTCGATTTCGCTCTTGGCAACGCCAGCCATCGTCTTCTTCACGAATTCCAGGTCGTCCGTGAAGGTGTTCAGATACTCGCGAACGATCGCGGGCATCTTCTGGCCATGAATGCCAGCCTCGGCCAAGTACTGGTCGAGGAACTCGTCACGAGCACCGGGGTTCGCTGCGAAAGCTTCTGCGACGAGCTTCTCGAGGTACAGAACCTCGACGCCCTGCTCGCGAAGAATCTCAGCAAAGCGGTCATGCTCTTGCTGGGCGACTTCCAGGTACGGAACGTCGTCAAAGAGCAGACGCTCAAGCTCATCGGGCGGAAGATTGAGCAACTCGTCGCCGGGGCGATGCAAGCACACCTTCTTCAGCTTACCGATTTCGCTCGTTACATGAATACCATTCATACGAGCCTCCTTTTTCCTCTCTCTTGTCGGTCTTCCCAAAGCCGACACCTGCATAATGACACCCAAAATTGGAAAGCGCAAGGACTTTTTTTAAGCTCCTGACCTGGTGTAACACACTTAGTTGCATTCTTGGCTTCTTTTATGCATTTTTAAACCCTGTTACACGTAGGGTTTGGATAAAAACGCGCTTTTTTGTATATCTTTTTTGAAGATTTATATTGCAGCGCCTATCTATTCCTGCAAATCTATCGCTTATAGACAAGGATTTACCGTGTTATATGCAAATTGTTTGCATATATGCATACAGAATATCGCCCAGAATTGGCTGTTTTGCATAGCAGGAGTTATTATATGCATTACGATGTATATGAAGGGCATTAATTGCTGAATGATATGAAAACTAATATGTCATGCGCGCATAAAAACGTTTAAAAAAAGGCCATTCGCAGGGAATGGCCTTTGCCTAGAGCCCGCTTCCCCTCCTATAAGCAGGGCTCTTAGTTCACCGAAGCTTTAAAAGGCTCCGTGTATGAGTGCATTCTACAACGCCTCAGTTGCTGAATGGGGCGAGATTGCCCCGAAATATCGCCGGCCCCTACCCCAATCGCGAATAATTGGGGTAAAAGCAGTATCAAATAGGCGTTTTACCTTTAAAACCGCGATTCCAGCAACCCATACGATCGACGAATGGCGTCACAAAACGACGAGACGTCGGAAGCGGTAGATTCCCAAGGCAAACCGCAATCGCTGTGAACGGGTCGCAGAATGCAAGAAAGCCTTCGCGGTTTCACACCGCGAAGGCTTTCTGTTCGTACATCTATAATTGCGCTGCTTCGATGCTGCGCTACAGCGCGCGGCGGCTTTCAATGGCTCGGCCGAGCGTCACCTCGTCGGCAAACTCAAGATCGCCGCCAACGGGCAGGCCGCTTGCAAGGCGCGTGACCTTAATGCCGAGCGGCTTGATGAGGCGCGCCAAATACGCCGCGGTCGTCTCGCCCTCCACATTGGGATTGGTGGCGAGCACCACCTCGGCCACGCCCTCGTCAGACAGCCGCGCCATAAGCTCGGTTATGCGCAAGTCATCGGGGCCAACACCTGTCT
>URJD01000043.1 GCA_900548075.1 uncultured Collinsella sp. | reverse complement strand
GCTTGGCGCGGATGAACAGGTCCTCGGCGGCGTTTTGGTCAAGGCCGCGGCAGGCGAGGTAGAACAGCTGCTCGTCGCGGACGTGACCAATGGTGGCGCCGTGGTTGCCGGCGACGTCGTCCTCGTCACAGAGAATGACGGGAACGGTCTTGTTGTCGACGCCCTTGTTGGCCAAAAGCACCGTCTCGCGCTCGGTACCGGTTGCACCCTTGCAGCCGTGCACGAGGTCGATGGTGCCGCGGTAGACCTTCTTGGACGTGCCGGTCAGCACGCCGTTGGCGTCGATCTCGCACTCGGTCTTGCGACCGCGGTGGCGCAGCTCGTAGTTAAAGTCGCGCACCTGCTCGCGGGCGCCCAGGTAGTCAGTATCGATGGTGACCTTGGCGGTATCGCCCAGCAGGTCGCCGGCAAGGCCGGTGGCGCTGGCGCCGGCACCCAGGACGGTGTGCTGCACGTTGACGCGCGCGCCCTCGTCCAGGAACAGACCGGTGTCGTCGAGCGCGATCCAGCTATCGTCGAGCGTCTGCGTGCAGGTCACGTTGACGGTGGCGTATTCGTAGGCACACACGCGTAGCACGGAGCCCACGACACCCTCGCCGGCAACGGGGGAGTCCAGGGCGATCTGCAGATTGAGCGTCGACTGGGGACGGGCGACGACGTCGATGGCGGCGATGGCCGCGGCGGCATCGACACCGCTCACGCGCACGGTAACCGTGGCGTGCTTGTATGCGGGCACATCGACGACGATGCGCTTGGTAGCGTGATCGGCCATGTAGGCGTAGGCAGCCTCGCCCATGCCGGTTTCGAAGGCCTCAGCGGGGGAGAGCTCCTCCTCCAGTTTGATAGCCCCGGCCTGGTAGACGGAGGTCGCAGGCACGTCGAGCTCGGTCTCGGGCGTGATACGGGCGCGGTCGGCGGCATCGCCGGGGGCGGAGGCGCGGCGCTCGGGGAAGCGCTCGGCCATAGCGTCCACGGCGGCTTCAAACGCGTCTGCCGCGCCGGTAAACTGCTCGTCCAAGCCCTCGACCTCAACGGCCTCGGCAGGAGCGACGGCAAGCTCGTCCGAAAGCTCAAGCTTGGTCTGGTTCATCTTGAGCCAACCCCAAGTGGCGGCCGGCATCGCGTTGACCTGCTCGAGTGTGGTAGCAGCGGCGTTGGTTTCCTGTTTCATTATCCGATCGCTCCTTCCATCTCGAGCTTGATCAGGTTGTTCATCTCGACGGCGTACTCCAGCGGCAGCTCCTTGGAGACCGGGTTGGCAAAGCCGTTGACGATCATGGTGCGGGCCTCTTCCTCCGAGATGCCGCGGCTCATCAGGTAGAACACCTTGTCGTCGCCGATGCGGCCGATGGTGGCCTCGTGGCCGATGTCGACGTTTTTGGCGCGGATGTCCATGGCCGGAATGGTGTCGGAGCGGCTCTGGTCGTCGAGCATCAGCGACTGGCAGCTCACGGTTGCCTTGGAGCCCTCGGCCTTGGGCGTGGCCACGATGGAGCTGCGGAACGTCTGGATGCCGCCGCTCTTGGAGATACCCTTGGTCTCGACCGTTGCCGAGGTCTCGGGGGCGTTGAGCACGACCTTGCAGCCGGTGTCGAGGTTCTGCCCGGCGCCGGCAAAGGTGATGCCGGTAAAGCTCGAGCGGGCGCGGCGGCCATTGAGCACGCTCATGGGGTAGAGGTAGCCCACGTGGCTGCCGAAGGAGCCGCTGATCCACTCGATGTCGCCGTCCTCGTCCACGCGCGCACGCTTGGTGTTGAGGTTGTACATGTTCTTGGACCAGTTCTCGATGGTCGAGTAGCGTAGGTGCGCACGCTTGCCCACAAAGAGCTCGACGGCGCCGGCGTGGAGGTTTGCCACGTTGTACTTGGGCGCGGAGCAACCCTCGATAAAGTGCAGGTCGGCATCGTCCTCGACGATGATGAGCGTGTGCTCAAACTGACCGGCGCCCTTGGCGTTGAGACGGAAGTAGCTTTGCAGCGGAAAATCGAGCTTGGTGCCCTTGGGCACGTAGACAAACGAGCCGCCCGACCACACGGCGCCGTGCAGGGCCGCAAACTTGTGGTCGGTGGGCGGGATGAGCGTCATAAACTTCTCGTGGATGAGCGGCTCCCACTGCGGGTCGTGCAGGGCCTCCTCGATGCCGGAGTAGACGATGCCCATCTTGGAGGCGGTGTCCTGCATGTTGTGGTAGACGAGCTCGGAGTCGTACTGAGCACCGACGCCTGCCAGGTAGCTGCGCTCGGCCTCGGGGATGCCCAGGCGCTCAAAGGTGTTCTTGATGTCGTCGGGCACCGACTCCCAGTCGTGCTTTTGGTCGGTGTTGGGCTTGACGTAGGTGACGATGTTGTCCATGTCCAGGCCATCGATGGAGGGACCCCACGTCGGATCGGGGAAGCGGTTGAAGATCTCGAGGGACTTTAAGCGCAGGTCGAGCATCCACTGCGGCTCGTCCTTCTTGGCGCTGATCTCGCGCACGATGTCGGGCGTGATGCCGGCGTCGAGGCGCTCGAATCCCTCCTCGCCATAGGTGAAGTCGTAGAGGCTGCGGTCGATGTCCGCGACCTCGGTGCGGTTCTTGGTCATTACGTCGCCCCTTTACGCCTGCTGCTCGGCAGCGGCGGCCTCGGCCTGAGCGCGCTGCTCGGCGGCCTCGCGCTCGAAGGTCTCAAAGCCGTTCTTGTCGATCCAGGGGATCAGTGAGGCGTCGTCCTCGCGCACGATGTGGCCCTTGACCATAACGTGGACGCGGTCGACATCCAGGTGCTCCAGGATGCGCGTGTTATGCGTGATGATGAGCATGGAGCCGTCGCAGCTCTTGCGGTAGGCGTCCATGCCATGGCTGACGGTGGACAGGGCGTCGACGTCCAGGCCGGAGTCGGTCTCGTCCAGGATGGCGAGCTTGGGCTGCAGCAGCAGGAGCTGGAGCATCTCGACCTTCTTTTTCTCGCCGCCCGAGAAGCCCACGCCCAGCTCGCGGTTGAGATAGGCGGTATCCATGTTGAGCTCGGCCGCGAGCTCCTTGACGCGACGGCGGAACTCCTTGCCCTTCATCTCCAGGCCGGGACGGCCGGCGATGCTGGCACGCAAAAAGCTCGACAGCGGCACGCCCGGGATCTCGACCGGAGCCTGGAAACTCAAGAACAGGCCGGCGCGCGAACGCTTGTCGGTGGTGAGCTCGGTGATGTCCTGGCCGTCAAAGACAATGCGGCCTTCCTGCACGGTGTAGACGGGGTCGCCCATGACCAGGTGGCCGAGGGTGGACTTGCCGGCGCCGTTGGGCCCCATCAGCACATGGGTCTCGCCGGCGGCGACGTTGAGGTTGACGTTGTGAAGGATGGTCTTCTCGTCCACGGAGGCGGTCAGACCTTCGATGGAAAGCAGCGGATTTGCGCTCATGCTGTCCCTCTCTGTATATGGTGTACTCATAGGTGTACTAAACCCTAGGAATCTTCTCGGAATAAAGTTACTATGGGTTCGGCGTTAGTCAAGGGAAAACCCGACTAATCCACTCGACTTTTTAGATGCGTGACATAATAATCAGGATTGTTTGCCCCGCGCGCATAAGATTTGGGACAAACAAGCCTGGTATTTTGTCCCAGGAACAACGGGAGGGTAGGTATGCTCATTTCTTCCAAGGGCCGCTATGCCCTCCGGTTAATGATCTATATCGCGGCGCTGGGCGACGCCGAGGGTAAGATTGCCTTGCGCGAGGTTGCCGACCGCGAGCATATCTCGCAAAAGTATCTGGAGCAGCTGGTTCGTCCGCTTATGAAGGCGGGTCTGCTTAAGAGCGTGCGCGGCAAGGGCGGCGGCTACATGATGGCCAAGGACCCGGCCGAGGTGCGCGCCGGCGACATCCTGCGTGCCGTTGAGGGCAGCACGGCTCCGGTGGCGTGCGATGGCATCGACAACAGCTGCACCCGTAGCGATTTGTGCTCGACCGTCAAGTTCTGGCGCGGTCTGGATGACGTGATCGAAAAGTATGTCGACGGCGTGACGTTGGCCGACCTGGCCGCCGTCCCCGAGATCAACTTTGACATTAAGCTGTAGGGGTGCAAATGGCATCTCTCGACAAGGTTTACAAGCAAATCGAAGTTTTTGCTCGGGAATGTGACGCCAAGAAGGTCGTGTTGTTTGGTTCTCGTGCTCGAGGCGACAACTTGCCCAAGAGCGATATTGACATCGCCGTAGCAGGTTGCCGGGATTTCGGCCGTTTCTCATATTTGATCGAGGAACATCTTGATACTCTTTTAGATGTAGATGTCGTCAATCTCGATGAGCCCTTATCGCAGCAATTGCTCGATGAAATTGCCAGGGATGGTGTGATTCTGTATGAAAAAATATGAGAACTTTGCCAGCGCCTTGGCGAATCTTGAGGATGCGCCTAATCAGGATCTCAACAATGATTTTGTTCAGAGTGGATTGATTAATAAGTTCAATCTTCAATTTGAACTGAGCTGGAAGCTCCTTAAGCGTCTGCTCGAGTATGAGGGCGCCACGCTTGCCGCGTCGGGGTCTCCTCGTGCCATCTTGAAGGAGTCGTACCGATTCTACGACTTTATTGATGAGGCGGCCTGGCTAGATATGCTCAGAGACCGCAATACGAACGTCCATATCTATGACAACAAGCTCGCTCAAGATTTGATTCAGCGCATCTTGAACGTCTATATTCCCGCTTTCTGTCAGTTGAGGGACGGGGTGATGGAGCGATACGGCGAGCTTCTGATGGCGCCCGACGACCAGTTTGTTTAATTCCTTAAGATTTCGCGGAGGGTTGTTGCCGTTTACCGAGGGGTTGTTGTGCAACAACGGGCGAGCTGCAATACTTATTTCTATCTTTGCAAACTGCACTTTAACTACACCAATGCAGGGAGGATCTTATGCAGCCCAAGCATTCTGCTATTGTCGCGGGCCTGACGCTGGTGCTTTCGTTTGGCGCCGTTTCCGCGCCGGCACCCGCCGCTGCCGAGGAGCCCACGCCGGGCGTAGCCTCGGATGCCACCGATATCGATAAGGGCCTTTACACCCAACAGTCCTTCTCGGGCGTGCTAAGGTCGGTCCAGGGCGTTTCGTTTGTTAACGTGACCCCCGAGATGAAGTACTTTACCAAGTACGAGAGCCATGGCAACTATAACCAGGGCTTTTCGTATGGCGACGGCTATAACGCGCTGGGTTATTACCAGTTCGACCGTCGTTGGTCGCTCATCCCGTTTATGAAGCAGGCCTACAACTACAACCCCGAAAAATACAGCATGCTCAAGGATGCGATTGATCGCGGCAGCGAGATTTCCAACACGAGCAATGCCATGTACGAGAACGGCCAGCTCACCGAGTTGGGCCGTATTGCGCAGGAGGCCTTCCAAGGTGCTTATAACACCGACCCTGTTGAGTTCTCGGCTCTGCAGGATGCGTATGCGTACAACTCGTACTATGCGGTGACCGAGGCGTGGCTCAAGAGTGGCCTGGGTATTGATATTTCGGGCCGTGCCGATTGCGTTAAGGGCATGGTGTGGAGCATCACCAACATGTGCGGCACCGGTGGTTGCAGGGACTTCTTCCGCTGGGCGAATCTCTCCAACGATATGTCCGACCGCGAGTTTGTGACGGCGCTTTCCAACAGTGTGGTCAATAACGTGGCGACCAAGTATTCGAGCCAGCCCCAGTATCATGAGGGCTGGAAGAACCGCTACCGCAACGAGCTGAAGGACTGCTTGGTTTATATCGCTGAGGACGAGGCTGCCGCTGCGACGCCCGTGCAGCCCGAGCCTACGCCGGCGCCCTCGCCGACACCTGATTCGAATGACGACTCGAGTGACGATGCCAACGATGACAGGATGGATGCGCCCTCGACCGATGCTGACGGTAATGGCTCTGCTGGTGGCACTACCAACGACGGCTCTACCTCGAACGGCTCCGATTCGAACGGCTCTGCTGCGGGCGATTCGCCTTCAAGCTCTGCCGGCAATACGGACAGCGACGCTTCTGGTTCGACCGACGCTGACACCTCTAACTCATCTACCGGCTCGAGTGATTCGTCTATTGGCACCGGCTCTAACAACGGCTCCGGCTCTGACGCAACCCCTGATTCTGATGCTTCCAAGGACGACTCGAATAAGGCGCCGGACGCTCCCGTTGCTTCGCCGGACAAGAAGCCTTCTTTCTCCGTGCAGCTTGGTTCTACGCTGGGCTCTTCGCTGATGGCTGGCGTCAATAATGGCTCGACTCAGAACAAGGACAACTCTGATCAGGTTTCCATGGAAAAGACCGAGGCCGCAAAGGGCGACTCAAAGGACAAGGCTTCTGAGAAGGCTGAATCCGATAAGGGTCCTAGCTCTGACGAGAAGGGCGACAAGTCCGGTCAGAAGAAGGACGAGAGTAAGACCGAGGGCGAAAAGAAACAGTCCGAAGACGACGACAAGAGCGGTGCTGACAACCAGGTCCAGGAGCAAAATGACTCCAAAACGGTGACCACCACGACCACGACGACTACAACTACCAAGTCCTCGGGTGGCAACATGCCCAAGACGGGCGATCTGATTGTGATGGCGAGCCTTGCCAGTGCAAGCTTGGCCACGCTGGGTGCCACGTCTATTGTGAGTGGCAAGCATAAGCTCGATCAGCAAAAGAAGGCTGCTGGGCAGAACGACTCCGAGGAGTAGTCCCTTTCGGTTGCCCGACAACTAAAGATTCGCAATGGGGGCCGGTGCAGTTGCATCGGGCCCCATTTTGTTGCACAACGATTTGTTATGCCCCCTCAAGGCCTTTGTTCCTACCGTTGCCCGATGCCTTTGCACGGATCCAGCGTTGCACTTGAACTGCTCGCTACAATGGGCTTCGTGCTGCGTTTTAGGGAGAAGTTACGGTGTCTGAACAGGAGTATTGCAACAGTGCCGATACTTTTGGCGTACGGCTTGTCAACCATGTCGATGATGCGGTTTTGCCGGTCGGTGTGCATGATTTTGCCGATGCCATTGGTCGTTGCATACTGGTCGACAAGACCATGTTTATTGCCGATGTGTTGGATTGCGATGCGTCCGTTATGGTGTGCTGCCGACCCAAGGGTTTTGGCAAGAGCATGAACTTGTCGATGCTCAGGGCTTTTCTGGAGCGTCCCGCGGTCGGCCGCGCCGGTCGGAGCTCGTTTGCCGATGCTCAGATTTGGGATGCGGACGGCGGGCGTTATCGGGATGAGTACGCTTACTATCCGGTGATATCGCTGGACTTTTCTGGCGCTGCGAGGCGTGGCGCCGCTATTGCCGGCGTCGTGCGCGATGCTCTTTCGGGCGAGTGCGCCCGCTTGCTGGCGCTTTTGGAAGCTCCTGATTTAGCTCGAGACAAGGTGCGTCACATCGAACGCGTTGCGCGTGGCGCGGCGAGCGAGGACGAGGTCGCCTCGGTGCTCGGTGTGCTCATTGAGCTGCTGGAGATGGCCTGCGATGAACAGGTTGTATTGCTCGTTGATGGGTACGATGCGGCGTGGTTGGGCCGTGCGAGCGCGAGGGACGCTTCCGACGCCGATCCGGCAGGGCTATTCGATCGCGTGCTGTTCGACGCCATTGCCACTGCGCGCGATTCGTTGCGGCTGACGTGTCTGATGGGGGAGCGTCCCAGTCCTGTCGAAGCGGCGCTTTCTTCGCGCAGTTGCTCGTATTGTCTGTCGACGCCGCTTTCGACGTGGTGTGACCGTTGGTTCGGCTTTTCGGATGTCGAGGTCGAGGCTCTTTTGAATCATGCTGGACGCGAGGAATACCTGGATGATGCGCGTGAATGGCTCGAGGGATATCGGTTTGGTAGGGCCTATTGCTCGAGTCCAGAGCGTGTGATCGGTTTTCTGGGCCGAGGCTGCACGGCGCCTGTGCGTGCCGATCTGTATGGATATGCCGATTGCCTGAGTAGGGTGGTTGCCGGGTGGAATCTCGACCGCCTTTCGGTCTTGTTTGATTTGCTCGAGGCCCATGGGTGCGCTGAGGTCCCGCTTTGTTTGGGCACTGCAGAGCCAGATGTCTCGCCTGACGATGGCATGTGGACAGCGCTGTATCTGTCTGGTTTTCTCACGACGGATATGACTGAGGAGCCAGAGCATGGCGATCGCCTCCGTGCTTTGCGATTGCCCAATAACGAGCTTCGCCAGGCCTTGCGTCTAGTGATTATTGAGTGGTTTGAGTGCGCTGCAGAAGACATTCGAGACGTCGATGTGTTTCGCGACGGGCTGTGCCATGGGAACGAGGATACCGTGAGGCGGGCGCTAAGCCGCATCTTGGGAGATGCGGGAATCGGCGAGACCGACCCAGATACGCCGCTGCCATATCATCTGCTCTTGCAGGGGCTCTGCTTTGGCTTGCCGGGCTATGCCAATCCTGCCTCGAGGCGAAAGTGTGGCGCGGATCGCTGGGACATCCAGGTTTTTCCCACGGGCGCCGTGTTCGACATAGCCGATACGATCGGTATGCTCGATGAACGTCCGCTGATAACGATCAACATGATGTATGACCCCGGTGTGGATGCGCTGGGCCTGGAATTGCTGGCCGTGCAGGCGCTGCTCGACATAGAGCGCGACGGCATCGACGAAATCCGTGTGCCGCGACCCGGCGTGGGTCGCATGCGCTGGGGATTCGGGTTTGACGGGCAGCGTGTGGCAGCGGTGTGCCAGCGGCTTTAAGCGCCGGGGTGTTTCCGGCTTCCGTTACTCGGTGTCCTTCAGGGGCGGCATGGGCTTCCAGTTGGGATCCTTAACGATCTTGCGGGCGTCCTTCATGCCACGGCGCAGCGCCGGAATACCGGTCTTAAAGCACTTGTCAACGGCGGCCAGGCGAATGAATTCCTTGCAGAAGGTCGCGGCGTTGCCCAGACGGAACAGCACGGGGTGGTAGTCGCCGTAGATCTGCATGTAGCGTGCCAGATAACCGCGGTTGCGCATGATGTAGTAGCGGTTGGTGTCGCTCGTAGAGTTGAGCTGGCGCTTGCCGGCGATGTCCCAGTTAGAGACGGCGCGGGCGCGCTTGAGCACCACGTCGGCAACAACGGCGGCGGGGAAGTGCTGGCTGGCCACGTAGCCATAGCAGGCATCGTCGCCGTAGATGAAGAATCGCGCATCGGGCAGGCCGATCTTGTCGACTACGCGGCGCGAGAACATGCCGCCCTCAAAGCACAGCTGGTTCATGGCGCGGTAGCCCTCGGGGCCCAAGTCCCACTTGGCGACAGGGTTGGGAATGCCGAGCGAAAGGATGAGTTGGTATTGCCAAAAGAAGGCGCCGCCGTCAAAGTCCAGGCGCGAACCCTGGATAACATCGTAGCGGTCGGTCCACTTGGCAAGACGCTCGATGCCTTCGGGGATGACGAGCACGTCGTCGTCCATCACCCAGAACCACTGGGCGCCCAGGTCGTAGGCGCATTTGGTGCCGGCGGAGAAGCCACCTGCACCGCCGCCGTTTTCGAGCTGCGGGGCGTAGATGACGCGGTCGGTGCCGCCCTGCGCGTCGGGCTGCTCGGTGTCGATGCCCCACAGGTTGGCCAGGCGCTCGTTAAATGCGGCGCACATGGCCTCGGTCTCGCGCGAATTCTCGTTATCGACAATCACGATGCGCCAGGGCGTTGCCGTGAGCTCGGTCATGGAGTCGAACAAGTTGGCCAGAAGTTCCTGGCGCTTGTACGTAACGACGACGATGGCGAGCTTGTCGATGGGGGCGGGAAGGGTTGAAGGCATGGGGCAATATATCCTTTCACGCGCGGCGGGCGAGTGCTGCGCGGAAGCTATCGAATACGTCCTTGAGACTGTCCTATTGTAAAGGCTCGGCGCACCTTGACGGCAAGCTTTGAATAAAACGCAGGAACCTGTCACGGCTGTAGCGGCTTTAGCGTCTGACGGCAGCGTGTCTATTGCCGCTTGGGCTTGCGAGCGATAAGGCTTCTAGCTGCGTCGATGGTGAGAAGCGTCAGGGCAAAGACGATGCTAATGACGGTACCCGTGACGATACATATAACTGCCGGGCTGTTTTGGCTGACCAGTATGTTTGCGAGCAACGTATTGAAGACGGGACGCCACAGGCTACTGGTGAGCGACTGCATCACATAGAAACCGAGCGTGGCGGTCGAAAGGGTGACGATGACGCCTGCGGCTCGTGGATTGTCCGAGGCGCTGCGTCGGGTAGCCGCAAAGAGCAGGGAGGTGGCAGCGAGGACAAACGAGATCAACGAGGTCGATTTGTAGGAGAGGACTGCCATCGCCGTGAGGTTGCCGGTGAAGGAGAGTGCTCCTTCCAGGATGGTGGCGAGCGCCAAAATCGCAGCGAGCGACCGCATGCCCAAGGCGCCCGCCCTGTCCGAATCCATGACATCGGTAACGTCGCGGAGCAGACCGCCGATCAAAAACGCGATTACGTACGTGGCAGCGCTCATGAGCTTCTGGAGCCAAGAAAACTCGCCGGTGCTTGTCGTACTCATGGCGGCTATATACCCGTTAACAACAAATGCGAGGATGCCAACGGCGATGACCGTCGTCGTGTAGCTCTTCTGGGAGAGTCGACTCTTAGCCAGTCCAAACCATGGCGCCATGAAGACCGTGGCGGCATAGACCCAGATAAACTCAAGGCCTAGCGTGTACCAGTAGTGCGTGCTGAGGGTAACATCGGGAATGGGGGAGACGACCGTGGACCACGCGAGCGCCACGAGGCAATAAAACGCAGTGGGCATAACGACCTTGCCAAGGCGCTGCGCCGTCCGTTGCATTTGCGACTTCCACGCTGCTCCACCGTCCCAAGCACTCGCGGCCGAGGCGATGAGAAAATAGCCCGAGATCATAAAGAAGACCTCGTTGGCCCAGCAGCCAAGCAGGTTAATAAAACCGAGCGCGCCGGAATAGGGGGACATCGCAAGTGGGGCATATTCCACGGCGCCGACGCAGACGGCTTGGAAGGTCCACTGAAAGGTGTGGAACACCGCGATGCCAGCGACCGCGACCAAGCGCAGCGCTTCGATGGGTATGTTGCGTGCGGCTTTGGGCTGCATGACGTCCTTTCGTATCGGTTTTCCTCTGCGAGCTCCATAGATTATATAAACGCCCGCTGGCGCGCTGACCCTTTGATACCATGAAACGACAGGTATTTCCTAAGGAGCACATTTGTCTACTAA
>URJD01000042.1 GCA_900548075.1 uncultured Collinsella sp. | reverse complement strand
TCGCGTCGATGTCGGGGGAGGGCAACCTTCGCGTCGAGGAGAACCTTGGCGAGGGGTATGTCCGCCTCCGCGTTTCGGAGGCCGAGCGGCGCCAGGCAAAGCACGACATTCAGCATGTCGAGGATATCGTCATCGAAATGCTCCGTAATGCTCGCGATGCCGGCGCCGACAAGGTCTTTCTCGCTACGACCAAGGAAGATGGCGTCCGTACGCTTGTTTTTCTGGATAACGGCTCGGGTGTTCCGCAGGATATGCAAGAGCGAATCTTCGATGCTCGCGTTACTTCAAAGCTCGAGAGCATGAAGATGGACCGTTGGGGCGTTCACGGTCGTGGCATGGCATTGTTTTCGATCAAGCAGAACACCGACGAGGCCCGTGTGGTCACGTCCGGCGTCGATCTTGGTTCAGCCTTTAAGGTGAGCGTTGCGGCCGACCGCCTTAGTGAGCGGGCCGATCAGTCCAGCTGGCCCCAGGCCGTCAAGGATGAGGACGGACGTTATGTCTGTGCTCGCGGTCCGCATAATATTATTCGCGCTGCCTGTGAGTTTGCGCTCGAGGAGCTGCGTGGTTGCGATGTCTATCTTGGTTCTCCGTCTGAGATTGCCGCGACCCTTTATGCTCAGGCGTCAAGTCGGCTCGATACGTCTCGTCTCCTGTTTATTGATGACGAGAGCGAGCTTCCGGTTGTTGATCGTCTAGGCCTTGCCTCTGATGCCGAGGACTTTATCCGTATTTGTTCGGGTTTGGGTCTTGAAATGTCCGAGCGCACGGCCCATCGCATTTTGGCAGGGCAGATTAAGCCCGTTCGCGGTGTGACTGCGCGTCTGCTGCGCGAGCGTGACTCATCCTCGCATGCGCCGGTTCCTGTCGATCTCGCGAAGGATCGTCGTGGGCTACGTATTGCCAAGGATGACATGGCACAGTTTTCGCGTGCTGTGGAGCGCGACTTTAATGACCTTGCCGCCCGGTACTATCTCAACCTTTGCGGCGACCCAAGGATTCGCGTTTCGCGTGATCGAATCACCGTGACATTCGATCTTGCCAAAGAGGAATAGTGCCTTTACCGAGTCCACTCGGTACGATAAAGTTATTGCAGTTAAAACGTACTTTTAAACGCAGGAGTTTCTTCATGGATTGCCTGAAGGTATCAAGCAAATCATCGCCCGCGTCCGTTGCCGGCGCCATCGCCGGCATGGTCAAGGATGGTGTACCCGTCAACATCCAGTGTGTCGGTGCCGGTGCTGTCAACCAGGCCATTAAGGCCGTGGCTATCGCGCGCGGTTTTTTGATTCCAACCGGTTTTGATATTTCCTGCGCGCCTGTGTTCTCCGACATCCTCATTAACGGGGAGTCGCGCACAGCCATCCGCCTTTCTATCTACGTTCACCAGATCAATCGAGCTGCTATGGATAACGTCGTCATGGATGATGTTAAGCCTGTGGCATAGCTTCTGCTTGCCTCGATTCGCCCCCCTCTCTCCATCGTTAGGACTTATGCACATGGACCAGCGTTCCGTACGCGATATTCTTGCCGGTAAAACCTACTTTATCCGCACCTTTGGCTGCCAGATGAATCAGCACGACTCTGAGCGCGTGAGCGGTCTGCTCGATTCGTATGGTTGCCTCATGGCGCTCGATCCCGAGCATGCCGATATTGTTGTCTTCATGACATGCTGCGTGCGCGAGGCCGCCGATACTCGCCTGTACGGTCAGTGCAATTCCTGCAAAAGCCTGCCGCCTTCGCCTTCGGGCAAGCGTGTGGTTGCCGTTGGCGGTTGCATCGCGCAGCGCGATGGCGAGGGCCTGCTCACCAACGTCGATAACGTCAATGTCATCTTTGGTACGCATTCCATCGCACATGTGGCCGAGCTCATTGCCGAGGCGTTCCTGGACGGTAAGCGTCATATCCGCACCAATGAGCATGAGGATACGGATGCCATGAGCATGCCGTGGCATCGCGAGACCCAGTATCACGCCTGGGTGCCCATCATGACGGGCTGCAATAATTTCTGCACCTATTGCATCGTGCCGTACGTGCGCGGTCGCGAAAAGAGCCGCCCCTTCGAGGAGATTGTCGACGAGGTAACCGGTTTGGTGCGCCAGGGCGTGCGCGAGATCACACTGTTGGGCCAAAACGTTAACTCATATGGTCGCGATCTGTTTGGCAAGCCGCGTTTTGCCGATTTGCTGCGCGCCGTAGGCGATACGGGTGTGGAGCGCATCTTCTTTACATCTTCACATCCCAAGGACCTGCTGCCCGAGACCATCGACGCCATGGCCGAGACGCCCGCCGTCATGCCGCAGCTTCACTTGGCCGTTCAGTCGGGCTCCACGCGCATCCTCAAAGAGATGAATCGCCGTTATACACGCGAGGACTATCTGGGCCTGGTCGATCGCATTCGTAACCGCATGCCCGATATCGCGCTCTCCACCGACATTATCGTTGGCTTCCCGGGCGAGACTGAAGAAGACTTTGAGCAGACGCTCTCACTTGCCGAGACGGTCCGCTATGCTCAGGCCTATACCTTCATCTATTCCAAGCGCGCCGGTACCCCGGCCGCCGAGATTGACGATCCTACGCCGCATGAGGTTATTCTCGAGCGTTTCAACCGCCTGGTTAAGGTTATCGAGACCACGGCACACGAGTATAACCAGGGTGAGCTTCATACTGTGGTGCCGGCGCTCATTGAGGGAACGAGCAAAAAGAATGACGCGGTGCTACTGGGCAAGAGCCCCAAGAATCAGACCGTGCATGCGCCTATCCCAGAGGGTTACAGCATCGACCAGCTTGTTGGCAAGATCGTTGATGTTGACGTTGACGTTGCCAAGACCTGGTATTTGTCTGGCTCCGTTGTGGGCGAGCCGCGCTAATGGTTTCTCCCGGGGCAGGTCTTTCCGCCGTTGCGATCGTCGGTCCGACGGCGGTTGGTAAGAGTGATGTTGCCGACCGTTTGGCCGCTCGTCTTTCGTCCGAAGTGCTGTCGTGTGATGCGATGCAAATCTATCGCGGCATGGACATCGGTACCGCAAAGATGGCGCCCGATGAGTGTACGGCGCCGCTGCGTCTTGTCGACATTGTAGAGCCGGGTGTGGCATATTCTGCTGCGCTTTATCAGGCTGACGCTCGAGCGCATGTTGAACGTCTCCTTGGTTTGGGTTGCCTGCCGGTTTTTTGTGGAGGTACGGGGCTGTATCTCAAGGCCGCCCTTGATGAGATGGACTTTCCCTCGGGTGAACTTGAGGACGATCGCCGTGCGGGCTATCAGGACCTTGCCGAGCGTATTGGCGAGGAAGAACTGCATGCCCTGCTTGCCGAGCGTGATCCCGAGTCCGCTGCGGTCATCCACCCCCATAATGTTCGCCGCGTGATTCGCGCGCTCGAAATGCACGATGATGGTGTGTCCTACGCGCAGCAAAAGTCGCAGTTTAGTGTTCCGCGCGAGCATTATCATGCCCTATGGTTTGGTCTGATGCGTAATCGCGAGGTGCTTTACGAGCGCATTAACCTGCGTGTCGATATGATGTTTGAGCAGGGTCTTGTCGATGAGGTTCGTGGTCTTATGGACCAGGGGCTGGGAGATGCCCTGACTTCGATGCAAGCAATTGGCTATAAAGAGATCATCGATGCTTTCAATGGTGTGATGAGCATGGATGAGGCTCGCGAACTCATCAAGATGCGTTCGCGTCGTTATGCCAAGCGTCAGCTTTCGTGGTTTAAGCGCGATGACCGTATCGTGTGGTTTGATATGGATGAATGTACGATCGATGAGGTCGTTGCTGATATGCTGCATCGTATTGAGGCTGCCTAATGGCCCGTTTCCCCCTTGTTCCCACGGCACCCGAGCCCGAGCGTGCCATTTTGGTTGGTGTTGAGTGGCGCGACAATGCATGGCCACTCGATCGATCGCTCGATGAGCTGGAGCGTCTTGCCCACACGGCTGGTGCCCAGTGCGTGGCTCGCTTGTCTCAGCGTTTGGTAAAGCCGTATCCCAAATCATTTATCGGTTCCGGTAAGGTAGAGGAGCTGTGCGGTCTGGTACATCGCATGGATGCCGATGTCGTTATTTTTGACGACGACCTGACGCCCTCGCAGCAATCCTATTTGGAGAAAGCCGTGGGCGAGCCGGTAAAGATTATCGATCGTACGGCACTGATCTTGGATATCTTTGGCCTGCATGCTCAGACGCGTGAGGGACGCCTACAGGTACAGCTGGCGCAGCTTCAATATCTGTTGCCTCGTCTGCGCGGCATGTGGAGCCATCTCGCCAAGGAACAGACGCGCGGCGGCATCGGCTCACGCTTTGGTCAGGGCGAAAGTCAGCTCGAGGTCGACCGTCGCCTCATTCGTAATAAGATCGCTGCGCTTCGACGTGAGATCAAGCAGGTTGAACAGCGTCGTGATGTTCAATCCAAGAGCCGCATTGAGTCACCGGCGTTTCGCGTCGCGTTAGCCGGTTATACCAATGCCGGTAAATCGACGTTGCTCAATCGTCTGACCGGTTCTACGGTACTTTCGCAGGACAAGCTGTTTGCTACGCTCGACCCGACGACGCGTTCATATCGCCTGCCTGGCGGTCGCGGCATGACGATTACCGATACCGTCGGCTTTATTCAAAAGCTGCCGCATGGTCTGGTCGATGCCTTTAAATCGACGTTGTCCGAGGTGTTGGGTGCCGATTTAATTCTCAAAGTCGTGGATGCGTCTGATGAGGACTATGAGCGGCAGCTGGAGGCTGTCGACCGCGTGCTTGATGAGATCGGCGCCGGAGAGCGTTTAACGCTGACCGTATTTAATAAAATCGATCTGCTCGATAGTGTTGATCGATTGAGTTTCCGTCGTCGTTATCCGGAAGCTGTTCTGTTCTCGGCCCAAACGGGCGAGGGGCTCGACGATCTCGTCGATCGCATTGCTCGCGAGGCAGCTGCCACTGATGTGCTGCTTTCTGCCGACATTCCATATCGCGAAGGTGCGCTCATCACGCTCGTGCATGAGCAGGGGACCCTTTTACACGAGGAATATCTTGAGGATGGCGTTCGTATTGTGGCGAAACTGCCGGCTCGTATTGCACCTCGGCTCGAGCGTTATCGCACCGAGTAGGCGAGCTCCAAAATGCCCAGTATGATGGGCTGATGCAGCAGATAAAAGGGGAGTGCATGACGTCCAAGGCTGGCGAGCGCCGGCAGGGGGTTGGCGTAGGCCCAGCTTGGAGCGGGATGTTCGCATCTTTGAGCAGTGCGCGCAGCAAAGTATCCTGTGAGGTACATGAATATGAATGGGATGATTGGATAATAGTCGCCTGAAACAAACCGGGGGCCGGGAAATCCTAGCCACGCCAAATAGGGGAATGAATAGGTCGATTTCGGGATGCCCCATGTCGCCGCGAAGAGAGCGAGGCATATTGCAATGCCCCACGTACTGGGCACTTTCTTAAGCATCGGTCGTGCTACGGCTGCCACAGCGGTACACGCCGCCATGCAATAAATGATGCCAAAGTTCACTGAATCGTCGACCGATACGAGCGTTGTTGCGATCCAGACGACCAAAGCTGCGGCAGCGTACTTGGCCGCTCGTTTGGCATTGTTGCGTGAGAGCGTGCACATCCAACCTGCGATAAACAAAAATACCCAGCTGATGCTGGCGCGCCAGATGTCTTGAAAGACGGTCTGAGTAAACCAGGGCATATCCCAGCCGTACAGGTAAGCGAGATCGTAGCAAGCGTGAAAACCTGCCATTGAAATCATCGTAAACCCGCGGACGGTATCAAAGATGGTGATGCGTTTTTGCATTACGAGAACCGGCGCATCAAGCCGACGACTTTGCCCAGGATAACGGGATTTGTTGCATAGATAGGCTCCATGGTGTCATTCTCGGGCTGCAGGCGTACGCGTCCCTGCTCCTTGTAGAACGTCTTGACGGTCGCTGAACCATCAATCATGGCCACGACAATTTCGCCGTTCATGGCACTCTTTTGTTCACGGACGATGATGTAATCGCCATTGAAGATGCCGACATTGATCATTGAGCTCCCATGCACCTCAAGAATAAAGGAACCCTGATCAGTGGCGATTTCGGTCGGGATAGTAAACGTGTCTTCGATATTCTGTTCGGCCAGAATGGGGATCCCAGCCGCGACTCGACCAACGAGCGGTAGCGAGACCGTCCCGCGAGGTGCGGTGGGCTCGTCAGATTTAGAAATTGAGACAGAGGAACCGTCCTCGTTAAAGAGTTCTAGGGCGCGCGGTTTGGTGGCATCGCGCTTGAGTAGCCCGCGCGCCTCCAGGGCAGATAGATGGGCATGCACGGTGCTGGGGGAGGAAAGGCCCACGGCAGAAGCCATCTCGCGCACGCTGGGCGGATAACCCTTCTCCTGCTGATATTCCTTGATGAAGTCGTAAATTTGCTGCTGACGCTTGGTAATTTTGCGAGCCATCAGGGCATCCTCTCTACCAATGTCAAACAAATGTTCGAATTTTGCTTGACAGGAACAACTGTTCGAAGATAATAATAACCGAACATTCGTTCTCGCGCTAGACATTTTTGTCCGCGCGGCTTGATAAAACTGTTCTCAGCAAAACACGCGAGAGGAGAACATGATGAACGCAACGAATATGGTCCAGGGAAACCTCGCCCTTAAGCTCGAGGCGCCTGCAGAACCCACTTTTACGGTTGTTCAGGGTGGCCGCTCCGGCTTTCAGCCTTTGACCGTAAAGCCTGCTCGCAATCAGCGGGCTGTAGTCGCGCCGGCCCGCGTTGCCCTGAAGGTCCCGACGATTGTCGCAGTTGCCGTTGCGCTTACACTCTTCTTTGTCCTCGCTACGTCGGTCTTTAGCGCTCGTCACGCCGCGTATGCCGAGTCCGTTTCCAACGTTACCTATGAGACCATTCGCGTTCAGCCTGGCGATTCTCTTTGGTCGCTTGCCGAGGAATATCCAATCGAAGGCCTTTCCACTCAAGAGACTTCCGACATAATCCGTAACGTCAATCATCTGGAGCATGGTTCGCTCGCCGCCGGTGCGCATCTTAAGGTTCCTGCTCGTTCGTAATCATTATCGCGCCGCGCATGGTACCCTTGTTATCGTTTTAGAGGAGGTACCATGCGCTGTCCCAAATGCGGCAAGGCACATACCCGCGTCGTTGATTCCCGTATGCAGGAGTCAAATAACACCATTAAGCGCCGTCGCGAATGTTGCTCGTGTAACTATCGCTTTACAACGTTTGAGCGATGCGAAGACCCAATCGAGGTCATTAAGTCAGACGGAACCAAGCAGCGGTTCGATCGCAATAAGCTGCTCGTCGGCTTGATGCGCGCCACCATTAAGCGCGATATCGACACTAAGAAGCTCAATGAGATTATCGACGACATCGAGGTCGAGCTGCGCTCTCGCACGCTGACGGCCGTCACGTCGCATGAGTTGGGTGACATGGTGCTCAAGCGCTTGGCAAAGATCGACAAGGTGGCGTACATCCGTTTTGCCTCGGTCTACCGCGATTTCAAAGACGTCGATGAGTTTCTGCAAGAGCTCGACAAGCTAAGGTGATTCCATGTCCAACATTACCGTCAACATAAAGCGTCTCGACCCCACCGTCGAGCTTCCCAAATACGCCCATCCCACCGATGCCGGCTTGGATCTGCGCTCCAACGAGGACTGCGTCCTGAAGCCCTTCGAACGCCGTCTGGTCTCTACTGGGCTGGCCATCGCCCTGCCCGATGGCTACGCCGGCTTCGTCCAGCCCCGCAGCGGCTTGGCCATCAAGCAGGGCCTGTCTATAGTCAACACGCCGGGCCTCATCGACGCCCACTACCGAGGAGAACTCAAAGTCATCCTCATTAACCTAGACCCCACGAACAGCATCCAAATCAACAAAGGCGACCGCATAGCCCAACTCGTCATCCAAGAAGTCCCCACGGTCAACCTCATAGAGGTAGACGAACTAGACAAAACCGACCGAGGCAACGGAGGCTTCGGCTCCAGCGGCGTATTGTAATGTCCGCTCACCCGTGGGAGGTCCCTATATATCATTCCATGCTCAAACATTCTCGCTGCGCCGCGAAACTGCGCGTGGAACGATATATAGGGACCTCCCACGGGTGAGCTACGTTTGCATGCGTGCAACTACCGTGTATCTTCGCTGGTAACCGTTAGCATTAATCAATTGGTAAGCCGGTGCGACAAGGGGATTTCTCCTTTGTCGCACCGGCTTACTAGTTGGATTTCAATTTGTTTTCAAGCAAAAAGCCTCCCGTCCGGGGCTCACCCATATCGTTCCACGCGCAGTTTCGCAGCGAGCGCAGCGAAGCGAGAATGTTTGAGCATGGAATGATATGGGTGAGCCCCGGACGGGAGGGATTAGTGCGCCCTGCGAAGCGAGAATGATTGAGCACTGGATAATATATAGGGGCCTCCCACAGGCAAGCGGACATTAAGACGCTAGCGGATGTGCGCGGGTTTTCCGCCCCAGTAGAAGCGGCAGAAGGCTCGTTTGCGCTTTTGGGGTTTGCCTACGAGCTCCATGGTTGCGATGGCGATGTCCTCCGCTGCGCGTGGGCGGCGCAGCACTTCGCCATTGATGAGCAGTGCCTTGAGCGACTCCGGATGATCGTGGAGATGGCGCAACGTCACGATGAGTTCTCGTGCGGTGGTGACATGCATGCTGGCGCCCATGCCGGTGAGCATCGTGGTGTTGGCCTTTTCCTGGCCATAGGACTTGCCCAGCAGGATCATCGGCAGATGCGCGCACAGGCACTCGGTGACGGTGAGTCCGCCCGATTTGAGGATTGCCAGGTCGCAGCCGTGCATGAGGGCCGCCATGTCGTCCACGTAGTCCAGAACCGTGACGTTTTCGAGCTTCATGGCGTCGAAGAGCGTCTTGAGGCGGGTGGCGTATTCCTCATCTTTGCCTGGCAAAAAGACAAAGTGCATGTCCTCGAAGCTGCGCAGGAAGGGGAGTGTGCGGTCCATCTCCGCGCGAAAGCGAACGTACGGTTGAGGCAAACTGGCACCGGCCATCACCAACACAACGGTCTTGTCAGCGGGGAGATTGAACTTCTCGAGTTCTTCCTCGCGATTGTAGTCCGTATCAAACCCGGCTCGGATGGGGATGCCCGTTATGCGGATCTTTGACTCGGGAACCTTGCGCGGGCGCAGCGTTTCGGCCATAAACTCGTTGGCCACACAGAATAGATCGGTGTCCTTGTGGGGCCACCAGCCCTCGACTTCGTAGTCGGTCGGTACGCAGATAACCGGATAATCGATACCCGTAATTACGCGGGCGCCCACGGCAACATTGGCTGCTGTGATGTGCGTTGCGACCACGGCTATAGGCCTGCGGCGACGAATATATTCGTTGAAGGCGGGGAACATAATACGCGACCATGCCGTGCCGCCACCCCAGAGAAGATGTCCCGTAAGCGTATATCGCCAGGTCAGGTCGTAAATGGGGCGCGTGGCTCCCGTAAAAGAAGCCGCGGTCTTATTGCCGTCGAATTTAATACGTCCAAAATCAAGGATATCGAGCACTTCAATTTCAATATCCTCAGGGATTCCCTTGGTGCCGCGGGTAAGATCAAATGCTTGTGCAATCGCGTTGGCGGCGGCTTTGTGGCCCGATCCAACCGATGCGTGCACAATGGTTACTAGGGGTTTTTGTGCAGGTGAAACGGTCATTTGCTCCGGTTGGGGAGTGCTTTGCGTGGGCAGGGGAGCGTCGTTGCTCGTCTGCGTTTGATCCATCGATAACTCCCCTTCATCTTTGTTTCGCAATAAATCATTGTAGTGCATGAGTGTCACGTTCGCCTAAATTTGGGTATGAGCGCAAAGAACGCCAATCTTTCGACAGGAGGTCTCTTCATGACTACCGATCAGCCGATCGATGTTGCGATTATCGGTGGCGGCCCTGCGGGCTATGCCGCAGCCATTTATGCGGCGCGCTCCAACCTAACGACGACCGTGATTGAACAGGGCATGTCGGGAGGGCAGATCGCCACAACCAATGAGGTCGAGAACTATCTGGGCATTCCGCTGCTGAGTGGTGCTGAACTTGGTGAGCGGTTCCAACAACATGCAGAGGGCCTGGGAGCACAGGTTGCATGGAGCATGGTTACGGGTATCGATTACGATGCCGATACAGCGCTGTTTACGGTGCATCATGATATGGGCGATACGCTGGCCTCGAGTGTTATCGCTTGCATGGGTGCTACGCCGCGATCTGCTGGTTTTGTTGGCGAGGATACGTATCGCGGTCGCGGTGTTTCGTATTGCGCGACGTGCGATGGCATGTTCTTTCGCGGTAAACAGGTCTTTGTCATCGGTGGCGGCAATGCCGCCTGCGAGGAAGCCCTGTTCTTGTCAGAAATCGCCAGCAGTGTGACCATCGTGCTGCGCCGCGACCAGTTCCGTGCGCCCGATGGTGTTGTTCAGAAAGTACTCGCAAAGGACAATATTACAGTTAGGTACCAAACTAGTATTGTGGAGCTATCGGGCGAAGCCATGCCAACGACGATTACCTTTAAGGACAATGCATCCGGCGAGACTCATACCGAGTCATTTGAGCCCGGCTCGTTTGGCATCTTTGTCTTTACCGGAACGCAGCCCCATACCGAGCTTGTTGAGCATCTAGTTGATCTGGCGCCTGATGGCGGCATTCTGACTGATGAATCCATGGCGACCCGCACGCCAGGTCTATTTGCCGCTGGCGATATCCGTTCCAAACGTTTACGCCAGGTTGTGACCGCTGTTTCTGATGGAGCCATAGCGGCAACAAGCGCATATGCATTTCTCCGCGGATAAGTACGATAATATATCTTATGTAAGGTTGCTATCAATTAACTAAATGGCGGGATGATGCATCAGTGCACTGTCCCGCCAATTTTCTTGCCGGCTATGTGGTATGCAAAACTAGATAACGTAGAATACAATATAGAAAATGAACGGAGGACCTTTATGAACCACGTTAAACACGTTATTCCGATGTCTGATTCGTCGGTCAGCATTAAGCCTGAGGATATTCAGCCCACTGTGTTGCCCGATGCATTTATTCAGTCCGATATCGTACGCAAACTCAATACGTTGAGTCTGCCGCGCTATGACCAGTTGCCCAATGTGACGCTCTACCGCGACCAGGTCATTGAGTATGTTGCGCTGTGGATGGAGCCGCTGTCCCTTTGCGTTGAGCAGCCTATCATTACGCCATCAATGATCAATAACTACGTAAAGGTTGGCCTGGTGCCTGCTCCGGTCAAAAAGCAATATGGCCGCGAGCAGATTGCCCGCCTGATCGCTATCTGCATCTTTAAGCAGGTGCTACCTATTGCTGCTGTGCAGGCACTCTTTAACATTCAGCGTTTGAGCTACGATGCCCCGACGGCCTTCGATTATGTGGTCGATCAGCTCGAGGCATCGATTCGTGCGGCGTTTTCCGTCGAGCAGACTCCCGTGCCCGATACGGCGCATCAGGTAACGCGTGAGTCGCTGCTTGTGCGTAGCGCGGTATCGTCCTTCGTTTCGAAGGCTTACTTGATGAGCTATCTCAAGTTCAACGGGTTTAATAGCTAGCCGA
>URJD01000041.1 GCA_900548075.1 uncultured Collinsella sp. | reverse complement strand
TACCCAGGGTGATGGTGCCGGTCTTGTCGAGCATGAGGATGTCGACGTCGCCGGCGGCCTCGATGGCGCGGCCGGACATGGCCAGCACGTTGGCCTCGTTCAGACGGCTCATGCCGGCGATGCCAATGGCGGAAAGAAGGGCGCCGATGGTAGTAGGAGCCAGGCACACGAGCAGCGCCACGAGCGTGGTCACGGCCGTGGGGTTGTCCATGTCGTTAAGACCGACCGAGAAGCAGGAGTAACAATACAGGGCCAGCGTGACCAGGATAAAGACGATGGAGAGGGCCACCAGGAAGATCTCCAGAGCGATCTCGTTAGGGGTCTTCTTGCGCGCGGCACCCTCGACCATCGCGATCATTTTGTCCAGGAAGCTCTGGCCGGGCTCACTGGAGATCTTGACGATGATCCAGTCGGACAGCACCGTGGTACCGCCGGTAACGGCAGAGCGGTCGCCGCCGGCCTCGCGGACCACGGGGGCGGACTCGCCGGTGATGGCGGACTCGTCAACGGAAGCAGCGCCCTCGATGACGTCGCCGTCGCCGGGAATCTGCTCGCCGGCGCGTACGATCACCAGGTCGCCGCGCGTGAGCTCGGTGCCGGGAACGACGGTGAAGTGCTCCTTGTCCTCAACGGACTCGATGCGATGGGCCTCGACATCCTTCTTGGCCGCACGCAGGGAATCGGCCTGGGCCTTACCGCGGCCCTCGGCAAGCGCCTCGGCGAAGTTCGAGAACAGGTCGGTAAGCCACAGGATGACCGCGATGGCGACCACATAGTAGGTGGGCACACCCGCGTCCTGCACACCGAAAATGGAAGCGACGGCCAGGACGGAGGTCATGACGGCGGAAAGCCACACCAGGAACATGACCGGGTTTTGAATCTGGACGCGAGGATCCAGCTTGGCAAACGAGTCGCGGACCGCGCGGCCCATCATGTCTTTTTGCATAGTCATAAATCTGCGCCCTCCTTTACGCAATCATCTGGAAGAACTCGGCAACGGGGCCAAGCGCCAGGGCCGGGAAGAAGCTCAGGGCACCGATCAGCAGAACGATGAACACGAGCAGGAATACGAACATGCCGTTGGTGGTAGACAGGGTACCGGCGCTCTCGGCGACCTTGCCCTTCTTGGCCAGCGAGCCGGCGATAGCCAGCGTACCGATGATGGGCATGAAGCGGGCGAACAGCATCTCGAGGCCGAGCATGACGTTGATCCAGGGAATGTTGCAGTTCATGCCTGCAAACGCCGAGCCGTTGTTGCCGCCGCATGAGGTGAAGGCATACAGCGCCTCGGAGAAGCCGTGCGCGCCACCATTGTTGAGCTGGTCGGCAAGACCGGGCACCATGCAGGCGATGGCCGAGCACACCAGAATGGCAAACGGAGTTGCCAAGCACAGGACAACTGCCCAGCGCATCTCGCCCGGCTCGATCTTCTTGCCCAGGAACTCAGGCGTGCGTCCGACCATGAGGCCGGCGATGAACACTGTGAGGATGGCGAAGCCGATCATGCCGTACAGGCCGCAGCCCACGCCGCCGAAGACGACCTCGCCCAGAGCAATCTGGAGCATCTGGACAAAACCGCCCAGCGGGGTGTAGGAGTCGTGCATGGAGTTAACCGAGCCGTTGGAAGCAGCCGTCGTGAAAGCGGACCAGGTAGAAGAGGAGGCGATACCGAAACGGCTCTCCTTGCCCTCCATGTTGCCGCCGGCCTGGCCGTCGGTCATCTCGATATTGACCGCTCCGCCATCGGCCAGCTGCGGGGTGCCCGCATGCTCGTTGACGGCGATGATGCCGGTGAAGATCACCAGCAGGATGAACATGGCGGCAAAGATGGCCTTGCCCTGCTTGGTGTTCTTGACGCCGATACCGAAGGCGAAGCAACAGGCGGCCGGAATCAGCAGCAGGCTGGTCATCTCGATGATGTTGGTGAAGGCACTGGGGTTCTCATACGGATGGGCGGAGTTCACGCCGAAGAAGCCGCCGCCGTTGGTGCCGGACTGCTTGATGGCGACCTGAGGAGCCGCGGGACCCTGGGGCAGGAACTGCTCGGTGACCACGCGCGCGCCCTCGACAACCTTGCCGTCGACCTTGACCGTGTCGCCCTCAATCTGGGCGCCGTCGATGACGCTCCAGCCGCCGTCTGCATTAGGCTGAACAGCGACGGGTTCTACGAGCTCAGCCTTCTGAGCCGGCTGGAAGTTGGAGATGACGCCACCGGCAGCCAGGCAGATGCCGAACACGAGGTTCAGCGGGATGAGCACATACAGGACGGTGCGGGTGAGGTCGACCCAGAAGGAACCCAGACCCTGCTCCTTGACCTGACGGAAGCCGCGGATCAGCGCGAACATGACCGCGATACCGGTGCCAGCGGAAACGAAGTTCTGCACAGTGAGACCCATGAACTGCACAAGGTAGGACAGGGTGGTCTCACCGGAGTAGGACTGCCAGTTGGTGTTGGTTATGAAGGAAGCAGCCGTATTGAACGACAGGTCCCATGACACACCCGGCAGGTGCTGGGGATTGCCTGGCAAGAAGGACTGAAGCGCATGGAGTGCCACAAGAGTCACGAGGCCGATCCCCGAAAAGACCAGCACGCTCGCCAGATAGCGCCTACACCCCATCTGTTCTGCCGCGTCGATGCGAAGCAGACGATAGACGCCACGCTCCACAGGAGCAATCACAGGCGACAGGAACGTATGCTCACCATCCATGATATGGGCCATGAACCGACCGAGCGGAACGGCCAGGACGACGAGTACGGCAAAGTACAAGATGTACTGAATCGCAGCGTCCATAGTTTACGAATCACTCCTCATCAGAATGTAGATGTAATAGATAAGAAGTCCAATGCAGACGACTCCGATGATGGGAATGAGGATGTCCATTTACCGCCCCTTTCACACGCGGTCCGATGTCTCGGACGCCTGCCCTCGCAAGCGTCTGGGGACAGTAAACGCTTCTAGGGATTAAAGAGGCGTGAGGGCCGGGGCTCACGTCCTTAAGATGCCGTAAAGATGCAGGTAGAAAGCACTATTGCAGCTGCAGTGCGCCTATACTCGACCTCGCGAGCATACAGTGGCGTCCTCACCGCGTATGCACGCATGGGCAACACTTCAGAAAGGCTACGCTATGCAGCGCGACGCATCGGACACTCGCGTCAATCCAGACCTCATCCTCAAGGCAATTGAGAAAGACGAGGTCGCCGATGACGCTCGAACCAGCCGGGGACACCTCAAGATTTTCTTTGGCTACGCTGCTGGCACAGGCAAAACCTATGCGATGCTTCAAGCCGCCCACGCCGCCAAGCGGCGAGGTGTCGACGTCGTCGCGGGATACATCGAGCCGCACGAACGTCCGGCAACTGCCCATCTTGCACAAGGGCTTGAGAACGTGCCCTGTAAACTCATCGAGCACAACGGCATTGCGCTCAGCGAGTTCGATCTAGATGCGGCTATCGAACGCGCCCCTCAGCTCATCCTTGTCGACGAGCTCGCCCATACGAATGCGCCGGGGTCTCGCCACGACAAACGCTATCAAGACGTCGAGGAACTTCTACATGCGGGCATCGACGTCTATACGACCGTGAACGTTCAGCATATCGAGAGCCTAAACGACATGGTTGCATCCATCACCGGCGTTGTCGTGAGCGAACGAATCCCCGACCGTATCTTCGATGATGCCGACCAGGTCGAGCTCGTCGACATAGAGCCCGAAGACCTACTTGAGCGCCTTCGCGCCGGTCTCGTCTACCGTCCCGCACAAGCCGACCGAGCGCAACAGCATTTTTTTACCGTCGAGAACCTCACCGCACTCCGAGAAATCGCGCTGCGCCGCTGCGCCGATCGCACCGGCCACCTCACAGACGCCGCACGCGTGCTGGGAAACCGTGACTACTACACCAGGGAGCGTATCTTAGTCTGCGTCTCCCCGGCGCCGACCAATCCCCGCATCGTCCGTGCCGCCGCACGCATGGCGAAAGCGTTTCGCAGCGAGCTCGTCGCCCTGTTCGTAGAGAGCCCGCGCACGCAAGCCATGAGCGATGATGAGCGCGCCAAGCTTGCAGCCAATATCGCCCTAGCCGAGCAGCTCGGAGCACATATGGAAACCGTCTATGGCGACGACGTCGCGTTTCAGATCTCCGAGTTCGCGCGCCTGTCGGGTATTTCGAAGATCGTCATGGGACGCACGGGCGAGCACAGCAGCGTCCGTCAGGCCCTCTTTGGCCGCAAATCTCTCGTAGAACAGCTCATAGCATTCGCCCCGAACCTCGACATTTACATCATTCCAGACCAGTCGACTCCGCCCTCCCGGCCCAAAGGACGCCGGCATGCGCTCGCCCTGCAGCCGCCCAGCAGCCGAAACGTGCTTCGCACGCTGGCTCTCTCTCTTGCCGCCACGGCGATCGGCACGGCTTTCCGCCATCTGGGATTTGCCGATTCCAGCATCATATCCCTCTATATCTTCACGGCCCTGCTGACCGCCGTCACCACGACGGGGCGTATCTGCACGATCGTATCGAGCGTGCTCTCTGTAGTGCTTTACAACTTCTGCTTCGTCACGCCTCTGTTTTCGCTCGCCAGCTACGACCGAAGCTATCTGGTCACGTTCGGCATCATGTTCGCTACCGCTATGGTCGCCGGCGAGTTAACTGCGCGCATCGCCGACAACGCCCGTACCTCCGCCGAGAACGCATTCAAAACGCGTGTACTCCTCGAAACGAACCAGCTCTTGCAGCAAGCCCATAGCGCGGAGGAGTGCGCCCGCGTCGCCATGAACCAACTCGTCAAACTGCTAAAACTCGACGTGGTCTTCTACCCCGCCGAACACGGCACGCTCGGCAAGGCGCTCTATGAGTCCGCTGGCACCGAAAACCGATCCGCGTCGCTGCTCACCGACTACGAGCGCGCCGTTGCAACCTGGACCTTCACCAACAACAAGCGCGCGGGCGCAAGCACGCGGACCCTGCCTGAGGCGCGCTGTCTCTACCTCGCGGTTCGCACCGGCGACAAGGTATTCGGTGTCATCGGCATCGCCCTGGAGGGGCGCGAGACCGAAGCCTTCGAGCATTCGATCGTCCTATCTATCGTAGGTGAATGCGCCTTGGCGCTCGAAAGCGACCGGGCGGCGCAAGAGCGCGAAGAGGCTGCGGTCTTGGCGAAAAACGAGCAGCTGCGCGCCAACCTTTTGCGCTCCATCGGCCACGATTTGAGGACACCCCTCACGGCTATATCCGGATCTGCGGCAATCCTTCGGAAGAGCGACGAGAGGCTCAGCCTCGAACAACGCTGCGATCTTGCCGATGCCATCTACGATGACTCCCTCTGGCTTATCGATACCGTGGAGAACCTCCTCGCCATCACACGCGTCGAGGACGGCACCATTCGCCTCAACCTCACATCCGAGCTCATCGACGAGGTCATCGAGGCCGCCCTCAGCCATGTCGCCCAAGCATCGCATGGACATGCCGTCACCATCGAGCACACTGACGACATCCTGCTGGTACGCGTCGACGTCCATCTCATCATGCAGGTGCTTACGAATCTCATCATGAACGCCTTCAAATACACGCCCGAGGACTCGACTGTCACCGTCAGCGCACGTCGCGAGGGCGCGTTCGTCGTGGTGGACGTCGCAGACGATGGGCCGGGTGTGGCAGACTGCGACAAGCCTCATATCTTTGAGCGCTTCTTTACCTCAGGCAATACGCGGCCCGTGGATTCGCGTCGAAGCATCGGCCTTGGGCTGTCGCTCTGCCGCTCCATCGTGGAGGCGCATGGCGGCGTCATCGAAGTTCGCGACAACCACCCCCATGGGGCCGTCTTCCGTTTTACCCTGCCCGCTGAGGAGATCGAGATTCATGAATAATGCCGCTAAGCCACGCATCCTCCTGGTCGAAGATGACCTGACCGTTCAAAACCTCGTTTCGACCGCGCTTGACCTCCACGGCTATGTCGTGAGCAAGGTTTGCAACGGCCAGGCCGCCATCATGGATGCGGTGTCGCACGGCCCCAGCCTCATCATGCTCGACCTCGGCCTTCCCGACATTGACGGTATCGAGGTCATCACGAAGATCCGAAGCTGGTCGGCAGTCCCCATTATCGTCATTTCGGCGCGCACCGAAGATTCCGACAAGATTGCAGCACTTGACGAGGGGGCAGACGACTACCTCACCAAGCCCTTTTCGGTGGATGAGTTGCTCGCGCGCGTCCGCGCGAATTTGAGGCGCTCCTCGATGGCGTCGAGCGAGTCGACAGAAGCGAGCACGTTCGACAACGGTCCGCTGCATATCGACTACGCCGCAGGATACGCGACGAAAGACGGACGCGAGCTCTCGCTCACCCCAACCGAGTACAAATTGCTCGTCCTTCTGGCGAAAAACGTCGACAAGGTGCTCACCCACACCTTCATCACCCGCGAGATATGGGGCACGAGCTGGGACAGCGATCTGGCGAGCCTGCGCGTGTTCATGCGCACCCTGCGCAAGAAGATCGAGGCAGACCCCTCTCACCCCAAGATGATTCAGACGCACATGGGTGTCGGATACCGCATGCAGCGTCTCTAACCCATCCCACAAAAAGTTGCGGTGGAATACGGATTAGATAAGGCCTTTGACAGCCAAAACAGTCCGTATTTCACCGCAACTGATGGATGGGATGGGTTAGAGGCCCAGGTAGCTGGTCATGCCTTCGACGGCGAGCTTGGCGCCGGCTACAGCATGGACCACAGTGAGCGGGCCGTTGACCACGTCGCCGGCGGCAAAGACGCCAGGCACGGTGGTCATGCCGTGCTCATCGACCGAAAGAAGGCCGCGATGGTCGGTTTCCAGACCGCCCGTCGTAAGCACGAGCTTGTCCTTGGGCACCTGCGAGGCTGCGATCACCACGGTATCGGCGGACACATGGTCGAGCTCTTCCTCGTAGCCCACCACGTTGTCGTCCTCGTCAAAGATAGCCGTCTCGAACACCGGACCGTTGTCGTCGATGGCGCAGATCGCCTTGCCGCGCACGATCTCGGCACCGTCAAGCTCGGTCAGCTCCACCTCGTCATCGATGGCCGAGATATGACGCGATCGGGCATACGCGGTAACCTTGCGAGCACCCGAGCGCAGAGCCGTACGGGCAACATCCATGGCCACGTTGCCGGCGCCGATAACCGCCACGTTCTGACCGATCGCCACACTCGTGGGATCGACCAGGTAATCGATACCAAACAGCACGTTGCCGCGCGACTCGCCGGGAATACCCAGCTTGCGGGCGCGCCAGGTACCGGTACCGACAAAGACCGCATCGTAGCCGTCGCGCAGCAGGTCGTCGATATGCAGCGCGCCGCCGATGGTGGTCGAGGGACGGACGCGCACGCCAAGCGAGCACATCACGTGGCGGTACTTTTGCACGAGCGCACGGGGCAGGCGGAACTCGGGGATACCGTACTCCAGCACGCCGCCGATCTCGGGGCGCTGTTCAAACACCGTGACGGCACAGCCCAGCTGGGCCATCTTAATGGCCACGGTAATGCCGGCAGGACCGGAACCGACCACGGCAACCTGCTTGCCGCACGACGGCGCAGGCTTCCACTCCCTACGATCCAAATACGCAGTCGAGATATAGTTCTCGATGCTCGAGAAGTGCACCGGCGCACCCTTGCGGCCCTGGATGCACGCGCCCTCACACTGACCCGAATGGTTGCAGATCATGGAGCAGACCGCGCTCATGGGGTTGTTCTGGAACAGCAGCTCACCTGCCTCTTCCAGACGACGCTGCTTGAACAAGTCAATGACCTGCGGAATAGGCGTCTGCACCGGGCAGCCTTTAAGCTGGCAGAACGCCTTCTTGCACCCAAGGCAACGGTTCGCTTCCTCAACAATATGAATAGCCATCGGTTCCTCTCCTGGACCTCTACGACAATCTCTTTCGCCAACCTGCTTCGTTACAGAATCACGTGCTCGCACATCACGCTGCGGCCCATGCGCAGCAACTCGTCGCGCGAACGCTCGACCGTGGACGGTGTGCTGTTCTCGATAACGGTCATAATGCCCGGTCGCGCGGCCGCGGCCCAGGCGGCAATAGCCTCAAAATCAAAGTTTCCGCACGTACAGGCGCCGTGGCATACCAAACGAGAGCCCGAGCCATCACACCAGCCATCCTGGTCCTCGTTGTCTACAATCTCGTAGTCCTTTGCATGCAGCACGCGAATCTTGCTGCCGCACAGGTGCAACATACGCGACACCTGCTCGGAAGCCTCACCGACGATCGTGGGATGCAGCAGCGACACCGGGTCGTAGATCACGCCGAGCGCCGGGCTCGGGACGCGCTCCAGAACCTCGCGGCAGCGCTCGGGCGTATTGACGATCTCGTTCCAACCGGGCTCAATCAGAAGCTCGCCGCCCTCCTTTTCGGCCATCGAGCACACGCGTGCGAGTCCTTTGCAAAACGTATCGAGCGCAGCGGCCGAAAAACGGTCATCGGCCATCTTGTTCTGCGCGTTAGGGCGCCCCGTCTCGGTCCCCACCGGACAGCCCCCAAGCCAGCGCGCGAACCTCAGGCACGCCTCGTACTCGGCATAGGTATCCACCAGTTGATTCTGATCGGGCGTTGCCAGGTTTTTATAGCAGCCGAGCACCGCCACCTGCACGCCGTTGGTGTCGAGCACCTCGCGCAGATGGTCGGTGAGTTCGTGCGTAAGGCCGGAACGGTTAATGCCAAAGGACTTGTAGAGCACTTTGCTCGGCAGCTGGATGCACGAGAAACCCAGTTTGCCCGCCATGCGAATGCGCTCCTCCACCGTGCCCTCGGGCAGGTCGTGCAGACGCACGCCGACACTCAACGCGCCTTTTGACTGCACCATGCCTAGGCCTCCTTGCACGCATTGATGCCCGGCGTGTAGCCGCCAAACGGGTCGTCGATGGAGCACACGCCCGAAGGGGCAAGCGGATCGCGCTTACCGGCAAGCTTGTCATGATGCATGGTCTCGATATAGGCGAGCACCAGCGGCGCCACGCCCTTCGCGTCGTTTTTGACGACGGGCTCACTCATGTAGTAGCCAAACGTGCCCTCGCGGTGCGCGGTGTTGCCAAGGCCCGCCACCAGACAGATATTGTCAAGCGCCAACTGCCCGTCGCGCTCGGACAGGCACGTGTCGCAGATGCCATCAAAAGCGCGACGGCCGTACTGGTAGTAGCGCTCGCCCAGCACGCCCAGGCGCACGCCCTTCATGATGGCGTTGGCAAAGATGGCGCTGCCCGACTCCTCCAGATAGTTGGGGGCGATATTGGGCAGGTTGATGACCTGGTGCCACATGCCGGTCTTCTCGTCCTGATACGGCAGCATGGCGTCGATCAGGTCGTGGAACATCTTGCGGATCTCGTCCTTCTCGGCCGACATCGAGGGCGGCATGAGCTCCCAGGTATCGATGAGCGCCATGGCGAACCAGCCCTCGGCGCGCAGCCAGAAGTTGGCCGAAAGGCCGGTGACGGGATCGCACCAGAACTGCTTGCGGCTCGCGTCGTAGGCGTGATAGTACAGGCCGTTGAGGGGGTTGCGCATCAGGTCGTGCACCACCTGGAACATATGGAAGCTATCCGAGCAGGCACGGCGGTTGTGGAAGCTCAGCTCGTACTGCATGTAGAACGGCTGCGCCATATACATGCCGTCGAGCCAGATCTGGTTGGGGTAGACGGCTTTGTGCCAAAACACACCCTCTTTGGTACGCGGCTGGGTCTCGAGCTGACGGTAGATGGTATCCATGGCGGCACGGTACTTGGGCTTGCCCACCAGGTCATAGAGTTTGTAGAGGGTTTTGCCCGCGTTGACGTTGTCGAGGTTGTACTCCTGGGGATCGTAATGCTTGATGGTGCCGTCATCCTGGACAAAGAAGTCGATATAGTCGTCGGCGAAGGTCAGGTAACGCTGCTCGCCGGTGATCTCGTACAGCTCGATGAGTGCCTTGATCATGCAGCCGTCAATGTAATTCCAAGTGTTCTCCTTGCCGGCGCGAAGCTTTTCGATATTCCAGGCCGGTGCCTGAGGCGTAGAGGTCTCGATCAACTGCTCGATATAACGGTCCAGAATCTGATTGCAACCCATTGCTGTCCCCTCTGACGTTATTGATGGGTGAACGTTTCCCCTAGTGTAACGCGAACGGGGATTATAGGGTGAACGTTAACCCTATAATCCCCGCGAACGGCAAACTTTTAACGGCAAACGGCGGTGAGGCCCGCAGCGATGCGATGCGCCAGGCGCTCATAGCCGGCAGGGCTGTAATGCAGACCGTCCGGCATGTAGAGCTCGCGGTGCTCCGGCAAAAACGGGCTGATGCCGCTTTGCGCATACAGGTCGATCACCGGCACCGAGTAGCGATCGCAGACCTCCAGCATCGCGCGCACATAGGCGTCTTGCGTCAGGCCCAGATGGTTGGCCTCGTTGCTTGCCGGAATATCCTTCTCGTGTTTGCCGCTCGTCTTGCACGGCGTCATAAACACCAGCTTTGCCTGAGGCGAGCGCGCCGTGATGGTGCGGATCAGGTAGTCGAGCGCACCGTAGAACTCGTGCACGTCCGTGCTGCCCAGCTCTCCCAGCGGCACGTTACGGCTAAAGTCGTTAACGCCGCCAAAGACGATGCAGATATCTGCCGTGTGATCGATGCCGTCCAAGCGCTCGACAAACGAATCGCTACGGTCGGCCTTGACGGCAATACGCGAACCCTTAATACCAAAGTTCTCGATCGTAGCGCCGCCCAGCAGCGCACCCAGGTGCGAAGTCCAGGAGATATCGTTGCCTCCCCCGCCGCATCCGTTATCGCCCCAGGTGGTCGAATCGCCAAAGCAGCAGATGGTCGTTTCGCTCAAGTTTTTCGTTTCCATATTCTTCTCCTCACCCGCACACCGGCGGTCATACAGGTACATACCGTTCATTCACAACATACCGAGGGACTATGCGTGGGCGTATTCCGCAACTTGCGAATCGAGCCATTCGATATCCTCGGCAAGATGCGCCACGCCCAGGTGGTGTCCACCCGGGCAGACCTCGTGCAGAAGGTTTTCGTCCTTGCCCAGCAGCGCGTAGGCGTCGCGAACGATATGGAGCTGCTCGTCTACGTTCGCAAGCCCGCGGGCGCCGTTGAGATGGTCTTTCTCGCAGCTCTGAACCAAGAGCGGCCGTGGCGCGACAAGCGATGCAATGTCGCCCATGTCGAGCAGACGCCAGAGTCCAGGCGTGTAATTGCAGCTGCAATTGCCGTTGAGGTGCAGTAGCGAATCATCAACGCCGTACAGATAGCCCGAGACAAACGCCTTGCGCACGCGCGGGTCGAGCGCGGACAGGTACAACGTCATGTAACCGCCGCCCGAAAAACCAAAGCAGCCCAGGTCGTCCATGGCAATGTCACCGCGTGTCTCCAAGTAATCAATCAAGCGCATGTTGTCCCAGGCGTTGAGGCCCGCGACCGTAAGACCCAGCGGCTCGGCCATACGTGCTTGATTCAGACACGTACCGCGCAGGTAGCTGTTCTCGTCGTCGCCCTGACCCTTCCAGTCACGACGGTATCCCCAACCACGCGCATCGGGGCAGACGGTCACATAACCCATGCGCGCCAAACGCAGACCGTAGTCGTAATTGAACTTACGCACGGCATCGTCGACCGCCGGCACGCCCGCAACGCCGGCTATGCTTGCAGCACCCGCCCCCTGGTGACCATGCGGGCAGATATAGCAGCGCTTGAGTCCCCGCTCGTCAAGCTTGGGGCGGGACGGCTCCAACAGGTAAA
>URJD01000040.1 GCA_900548075.1 uncultured Collinsella sp. | reverse complement strand
ATCTGGCGAACCTTATCGGTCATGCGCTGCAGGTTAAAGTCGACGTAGATAATCGTCTGCAGCAAGCGGAAGTCGGAGGCGACCGGCGACTGCGTAGCGATCAGGTTGTAGCACACGGCCTCCAAGTTGGCGCAGCGCGCGTCAATCGAAAGCGTACGCTTCTTGGTCTTGGTGGCGAGCTTGCGGTCGTCGGTCACATAGGCTTTCACGGCGTCGTGAAGTGCCAAGTCTACAGCCTCGTAGATGCTCAACATCTCGTGACGGGCCTCGACGAGCTGACGGGAAAACAGTTTGCGCATGGTTCACTCCAATCAGTTGGGTGCGGTCATGCCGCCCGCACAGTGAATACGCACCGGACCAGGTCCGATCGGTTTGGGACTAGTCGCACCGATCAGCCAAAGCAGCCGGTGATATAGTCTTCCGTCCGCGAATCCACCGGACTGGTGAAGATCGCGTCGGTTTGACCATACTCGATGAGCGTGGCAGGCTCGCCGGCAACCTCCTGCAAGAAGAACGCGGTGTAGTCACTGATACGAGCTGCCTGCTGCATTGAATGCGTGACGATGATAATCGTCATCTCGGGCGCCAGCTCGGCCATCAGATCCTCGACCTTAGAGACGGAAGTGGGGTCGATGGCGGAGCAGGGCTCGTCCATCAGGAGGACATCGGGTTGCACCGCAAGCACGCGCGCGATGCACAGACGCTGCTGCTGACCGCCCGAGAGCGCCAAACCATCCTTGTTGAGCTGATTGGATACCTCTTTCCAGAGGTTGGCGCGCTTGAGCGATTCTTCCACGATGTCATCGAGGTCACTTTTGCTAGTCACGCCCTGCAGACGAGGGCCAAAGGCGACATTCTCGTAGATGGATTTGGGAAACGGATTGGGCTGCTGAAAGATCATGCCCACGCGGCGACGGAGGTCGACCGGGTCGACACCCTCGGCATAGATATCGTTGCCGTCGAGTGTCATGGTGCCCTCGACGCGCGTACCCTCGATCAGGTCATTCATGCGGTTGATGCAGCGCAAAAACGTCGACTTGCCGCAGCCCGAAGGGCCAATGAAGGAGGTGATGGCGTTTTTGGCGATGTTGAGGTCAAGCCCCGTCAGCGCATGAAAGTCACCGTACCAAAAGTTGAAATCCTTGGCCGTAATGGCTGCTTGCTCCAACGCGGGAGCGGACTGATAAACGGACATGGGACTCCTTAACTAGCGACGCTTACGCGACAGGAAGCGCGCAAACAGGTTGAAGGCCAAAATGATCACCATCAGCAAGAGCGCAGTGCCGTAGGCTGCGTTCATGTTGATGCCGTCGTTGGCAAGCAGGTACAGGTGAACCGTCATGGGGCGGCCGGAATCGAGCGGCGAAATAGGCAGGTTGATGGCCTGGCCCATGGTGTAGAGCACCACCGCGGTCTCGCCAATGGCACGGCCGATGGCGAGGACGATGCCCGTGGCAATACGGCCAAAGGCAGAAGGAAGCACGATCTTGGAGACAACCTGCCACTTGGTGGCGCCCAGGCCGTACGCGCCCCAACGGATATAGCGCGGAACGGCGCGAATGGCCTCTTCGGTGGTGCGCATGACGATGGGAAGCATCAAGAGCGCGAGTGCCAGAGCGGCAGAGACCATCGAAAGGCCCAAGCCCATGGCCTCGACAAACAGGGCGTAGCCAAACAGACCCATAACGATGGAGGGCACCGAGGCCAAAGCGTCAGCAGCGTAGCGAATGAGCTCGACGACCTTGCCCTGCTTGGCGTACTCGGCCAGATAGACGGCTGCCAGCACAGCGATCGGCGTGCAGATAAGCATGGCGAGCGCCGTCACATAGACGGTCGAGACGATCGTGGGCCAAATACCGCCCTCGGCGTTGACACCCTGGGGCCAACCGAAGATAAAGTCGAGCGAGATATGTGGCAGGCCGTTAATGACCACGTAGGCGATGATGGCGACCAGCACCAGCGTGGTGATGTAGGCAGCGGCACGAAACACGCCAAGCATGATCTTGTTGGACAGGTCCTTGTTGATGCGGCCCTTCTTGCCGTGGGAAAGGGCACGCTTGATGCGCTCGCGCGACGAGGTCGTATCGACCGTCGTGTCAACGGAATCGGACATAGCCTACCCCCTCTTCTTCTTGGAAATCAGACGGACGATGCCCACCAGCGTGGCGGAGATGATAAACAGGACCACACCCATGCCGAACAGCGCCGAGCGATGCAGACCCGAGGAATAGCTCATGTCGAGCGCGATCTGGCTCGTGAGCGTCGAGATAGGGCTCGCAATGCTGTCGGGAATAACTGGGGCGTTACCCACGACCATGAGCACGGCCATGGTCTCTCCGATGGCACGGCCCATACCCAGCACGATGGCATCCACGATACCCAGCTTAGCGGCAGGTAGCACGACCTTATAGATGGTCTGCCACTTAGTAGCACCCATGGCATACGATGCCTCGCGAATGCCCATGGGAATGGAATTGAGGGCATCGATGGTGAGCGTGGTGATGGTAGGAACGATCATGATGGCAAGCACGAACCACGCCGTCAGTGCGCCAAAACCAAGACCACCGGTCAGTTGCGCGATAAACGGACGGATGATGATCATTCCAAAGAAGCCATAGATGATAGAAGGGATGCCGGCCAGCAGGTCGACGGCAGGGCTGATGAGCTTGCGCACGCGCTTGCTGGCAATCTCGACCAGGTACACGGCCGTACCCACGCCCAGCGGCACGCCCATGGCGAGTGCACCGACGGTCACCAGGCCCGAGCCGGCAAGCAGCGACATGATGCCGTAGTGGCCCTCAGAGGGCGCCCACGTAAAGCTAAAGAAGTCCGCCAGACCGATGTCGGTAAAGACGGGCAGCGCCGAGTACGTGGTAAAGACAAAAATCAGGATGACGGTAACGACCGCCAAGAACGCGCAGGCAAAGAAGATCCACTGCAGCGCCTTCTCCTTGATATAGGTGCTGCGCGATACGAGCGCCAGCTCGCGCTTCTTAGGCGCCTGAGCATTCTGCTCAGTCTGGGAGTTTTCCTGTGCTTCCATGCTACTCACTCCCCTTCTCGTCGTTGGTGACGGGAATAAAGCCCGCCTCGCGAATCTGCTTGTCCATCTTTTCGGACGTCACGTAGTCGATGTAATCCTGCGCCTGCTGCGAAGGCGCACCCTTCACAAAGAAGTAAAGGTCGCGCGAGATGGGATAGCCGCCGCTCGCGACCGTCTTCTCGGACGCCTCAACATGATTGACCGAGACAGCCTTGACCGAGGTCTTGGCGTTGAGGCTATCGACGAAGCCCAGCGAAATGTAGCCAATGGCACCGCGCGAACGAGATACCACGTCGCGCACCTGGCCCGTGCCCGAAAGAACGGCCGAGCGGCGATCGAAGGGGGTACCGTCCATCACGATGGTGCGAAAGGCCTCACGCGTGCCGGACGCCTCATCTCGGTTGATAACCTGAATCCTCAGGTCCTCGCCACCGACTTCTTTCCAGTTGGTGATCTTGCCGGCGTAAATATCGCGGAGCTGCTCGGTCGAGAGGTTATCGACCGGGTTATCGTCGTTCACGATGACCGCGATACCGTCGTGGGCAATGACGATGGGAGTCAGGCCCAGATCCTGTTCGTCGGCATTGAGTCCACGGGAGGAGCTGGCGATATCGGCCGTGCCGGCGCTGACGGCCTCGATGCCAGCGGAAGAACCCAAACCGGAAACGAGCACGTCGATGCCGGTCTCCTCCTTAAAGCCCTCGGCCGCAATCTCGGCGATAGGAAGGCAGGTCGTGGAACCAGCGACGGTAATGGAAGAGGTAGAAGATCCCGAAGAACAGGCACACAGCGTAAGCGTAAGCACAGCGGCGCTCAGGACCGATACGATCTTTCTCATAGCATCACGCCGATCGCAGCATGGCGCCCACAGGTGCCGTTCTCGTTACGGTAGGAATAAAAGCGGTCGTTCTGACGCACAGTCGAAAGCTGGGTATCCACGATATTATCCGCGTCGACACCGACATCTACCAGCGCCTCGCAAATGGCAGCGGAAAGATTGAGCATGCGAGAGGTGCTCGCATCGATGCACGAGAACTCGGCGGCAAAGCGATCCATGAGCTCCTGGGATACTTCATATTCGTCACCCAAGATATGGGGGCCGATATAGGCGGAAACGTCGCTCGCATCGCAGCCGGCAGCATCGCAAAGCGCCTGGCACGCCTTGGCGGAAATACGTGCAATCGTACCCTTCCAACCGGAGTGCACCACGGCAAATCCGCCAGGGGCCACCAACACCACGGGAACGCAGTCGGCAAAGCAGAGCAGCACGGGCACGTTATGCGCCGTACAGACGATGGCATCGCAGCCCTCGGCAATCTGCTCGCGGACGTCCTCAAGGTCATCGGCGCCGTTCGAGGTCACCGCAACGATATGGTCACCATGGACCTGATTGGGAACGAGCAGGTTGTGCTCGCACTCGGCGGCACCCATAGCCTCGAGCGCGCGACGACGATTTTCTTGAACAGCAAAGGGGTCATCGCCAACATGCGAGCCCAAGTTGAGTGAGGAGTACGCATCTTCGGAAACACCACCGGCGCGCTCGGTGAAGGCAAAGCGAACATCGGATGTCGCGCCTTCCACCAACGTAACTCCATCATGGTCGACACGCGAAACGTTGTCCGCACGTGCTGCCATACTAAAGCCTCCTAATAACACAAGTACCGCGGCATCGCCGCTACAGCCAGCGTTTATACGGCTGTCATACTTCTCTAAAAGGATACCTGCTGCGCTGGAGGCAATCGTAAAGGGAACGTAAAGAGATTGGAGGTTCTAGTTTACAAAGTCGAAATAAAAAGGGCGCGTCCATACGGACACGCCCCTGTGAACAACAATGCAAAGAACGACTTAGAAGCTACCGCGCTTCAGGAAGTCGGGAAGCTCGAACTGGTCGTTGCCGAAGTTAGGAAGCTCGGTGCCACCGACGTTGCGGGTCGGAGCGGCCTGAGCCGGGCTGGTGGCCGGAGCGGTGCGCTGCGGCTCAGCGGAGGCAGCGGCCTTGCTCTGAGACTGCTGAGCGGCAAAAAGCTCGTCCTGACGATTGACGTTGGAGTCGGAGAAGCCCGTAGCGATGACGGTGATACGCACCTGATCGCCCAGGGACTCGTCGACAACGGTACCGAAGATGATGTTGGCCTCGGGGTCGACGGCGTTGGCGACAACGTCGGCGGCGTCGCTGATCTCCTGGATGCCCAGGTCCTTGGAACCGGCGATGGAGAGCAGCACGCGTGTGGCACCATCGATGGAGCTCTCGAGCAGCGGGCTGGAGATGGCCTGCTGGGCAGCGTCGACGGCACGGGTATCCCCAGAAGAGGTACCGATACCCATCATGGCGGTACCGGCCTGCTTCATGATGGTCTTAACATCGGCGAAGTCCAGGTTGATGATACCGGGGACGGTGATGAGGTCGGTGATGCCCTGGGTGCCCTGGGAAAGGACGCCATCGGCAATCGCGAAGGCCTCGAGCATGGTGGTCTTCTTCTCGGCGATGTCGAGCAGCTTATCGTTAGGGATGACGATCATGGTGTCGACGCAATCGGAGAGGGTCTTAATGCCCTCTTCGGCGCTCTTCTTGCGCTTGCGGCCCTCGAAGGTGAAGGGCTTGGTCACGACGGCGACGGTCAGTGCGCCGACCTCGTTCATCGCGATATCGGCAACGATGGGAGCAGCGCCGGTACCGGTGCCACCGCCCTCGCCGCAGGTGATGAACACCATGTCGGCGCCAGCGAGCGCCTCGGCAATGTCGTCGCGGGACTCATCGGCAGCCTTGCGGCCAACCTCGGGGTTGGCGCCGGCGCCCAGGCCGCGGGTAAGGTCGGTGCCGATGTGCACCTTGATATCGGCATCAGAGATCGCGAGTGCCTGAGCATCGGTGTTGATGGCAACAAACTCGACGCCGCGGATGCCCTCTTCGATCATTCGATTGACCGCGTTGGTACCGCCGCCGCCGACGCCGACCACCTTAATGACGGCAAGGTAGTTGTTGATCTCTGTCTCGTGCATGTCGGTCCTCCGAACAAAGGTTATAGCCATAGCATGGGTCGACCCCTGCGCACATTAACCTTCAGGTTGAAAGTAAATGCAAAGGTAAACCGTATTATGGTTGCACATTATGAACGTATCAGTCAAATAATTGACCGTGAAAACCAAACAAACCAGATAAACGGCGTGGTATGGCCACTCAACAAAGCATCAACCAGCGCTATGAGGTCGGAGCATTCCTAAATGTGTAGTTGCCCGGAGAGCGCACATTGATATACGTTACGCCCTCTACCTGCGAAAGCAACTTGGTGACTACGCGTTCCTTCTTGGCGATATCGTCCGAATCGCCCAGCGACACCTCAATGCCGTTATTGAGGTTTGCCGAGATGGCTTCGACCGAAGGCGTGGAAATATCCTTGACTTGTCCCAAGAACTCGCTCGAAAAACCACGCACATAATCCAGGCCGGCCTTAACGGCCTTGGAGCTCACCGCCTGGCCGGAAACCGGAGCGACATCCGCCGAGACATCAGTCAACAGCACCGCGCCATAATGCTTAGCGAGCGCCAGCGCGGCATCAATGCCGGTCAAGGTATTTGAGCCCTGACCCGTCGTGATGACGTTGCTCTGGTCGTCCACTTCGACCGACGTCGACAGCGGGGCGATCCAGGTGTCATCATCCCCGATGGCCCAGGCTAGGTCATCGGAGCTGATATAGGCAATTGCGATGACCTTGCGCTCCATAGGCGTGATGATGAGCGTATGCGGGAACTGACGCTGGACATCCACGCCCGAGACCCACGGGTTCTGCTTGAGATCCTCGGTAATCTGGTCGGGATCGACGTTAAATAGCGACGTTCCCTCGGGCAAATCGATCAGCTGGATAGCATCGTGCTTCGTCACATGCTCGCTGCCTTGAATCTGAATATCAGTGGCGGTAAACAATCCAGAGTTGATCACCACGACGGCAACGACGACGAGCACGGCCAAGACGGCCAGAACGCCGCCCACGATTTTGCCTTTGCCTGTAACGACAGAAGCGGCGTCTGATGTTTTACTTGCCATCGCCCCAAGTGAAGACAACGGGTTGACGCCTTTTTTACCCGAAGGCTTCTTGGCGGTAGCCGGCACCGATGTCAGCGAGCGCGGTTTCGATGCGCCCAGCGTGCGACCCTGACGCGCCGCCTTAGTTCCCGTCGAGGGCTTAGGAGTTGCCATGGGACGGGCAGGCTTGGCGCCCATAACAGGCTTTGACGTCACCGAGGGACGCAAGGACTTTTTTGCGGCCGGACGATTACCGAGCTGAGAGCCGACGACCGGACGACCGGCCTGTCGAGCATGCCCGACAGACTTAGAGTGCGCGACGGTATTGCGTTGAGGTTTGGCAGGCGCGCCGGAACGCCCTCCGGCGCGGCGGAAGGTGGGTTTCGATGCTCTAGAAGCCGAGGAATTTAACTTCCGGTCTGAGCTCGATGCCATACGCCTCCCTCACCTTTCCGTGCACATGTCTGATAACCGCGGCAACGTCATCGGCCGAGGCAGTTCCGTTATTAACGATAAAATTAGCGTGAACGGGCGAAACTTCCGCGCCGCCAATCGAAAAACCCTTTAATCCACAATCCTCGATAAGCTTGCCCACACTCGCATCGGGCGGGTTACGAAAGACCGATCCGCAGGACGCGCGACCCATGGGCTGCGTACGCTTGCGCCTCGTCAGGTACCGTTCCATGCGCTCGCGAATGTCGGCCTTGGGCGCCGGTTTAAGCTTGAACACGCACTCGAGGATGATCTCATTGCGGGGAAGGCTACATTCGCGGTAGCCCCAAGTGATCTCGGACCCCGCATAATGCTTGATACCGGATGCCGGGTCAAACGTTACGACATCCTCAACCAGCGAGCCAATCCACTCGGTCCGTGTGCCGGCATTCATAGATATCGCACCGCCGACCGAACCAGGGATGCCAACGGCAAACTCAAGGCCCGAGAGGCTACGCGACAGGGCATCGTTGACCAGGCGCGCAAACATCACGCCCGCACCGACCGTCAGCGTACAACCGTCATCGGCAACAACCGTGCGCTGAAACTCACGTCCGAGCGAAATGACGGCGCCGCGATAACCGCCATCGGCAACCAGCAGATTGGAGCCCTTGCCGATGATGACCCACGGCACCTGCTCGCGATCGAGCACCGCCACGGCGCGGCGAAGGGCATGATAGCTATGGCACGTCACAAAGAGGTCGGCCTTGCCACCGATACGATAGCTCGTATGACGCGCAAGGCGCTCGTCCTCGATCACATCCGTGTCGATCATGCCCGAGAGCGCCATGACGGCGTTAAACAGACCCATTAGACTTAAGCGTCTTTCTTGGCAGTCAGATACTCGATAAACTCGGGACCGACGGTCGTAACGTCACCGGCACCCATAGTGAGTAGCAGGTCGCCCTCGCCCACCATCTGCTCGAGCTCCTGATTGAGCTCAAGACGACTGGAGCAGTACACGACCTCCTTGCCAGGATGCTTGGCGCGCACGGTATCGGCGAGCATCTTAGAGGTGACACCCGGAATGGGCATCTCGCCAGCCGAGAACACATCAATCAGCAGCAGTTTATCGGCATTGGCAAATGCATCGGCAAAGTCGTCGCACAGGGCCTGCAGGCGCGAATAGCGGTGCGGCTGGAACACGACGTCGACGTGCTTGTAGCCCAGCGACGAAGCGGCAGCAAGCGTCGCCTTGATCTCGGTGGGGTGATGGCCGTAATCATCGACCACGGTGATGCCATCGATATCGCCCACGTGGGTAAAGCGACGACGGACGCCCTCAAAGCTCGAGAGCGCCTTGGCGGCGGCGTCGATGTCAAGGCCCAGGACATGGGCGACGGTGAGCACCGCCGTGGCGTTGAGCATGTTGTGGCGACCGGGATTGCTCTTGATCTCCACAGCGTGCTCAGTGCCGTCCTCAAAGCGAACGATAAAGTCGCTCTGGATGCCCTTAACATCCGGGTGCACGCAGACGATGTCGTTGCTCTCGGCAAAGCCGTAGGAAAGCACGTGACGGCCCGTCGACTTGGCGAGCTCGACCAGATGCGGGTCCTCGCCGCAGACGATGACGGTGCCGTCCTCGCCCACCAGGCTCATGAATTTAGCGAAAGTCGCCTCGATCTCCTCGATACCCGAGTAGTGATCGAGGTGGTCGGCCTCGACGTTGGTCACAATGACCACGTTGGGGTTCAGGAACAGGAAGGAGCTGTCGGACTCGTCGGCCTCGGCGACAAAATAGTCGCCCGAGCCGTTCTTGCCGTTCGTGTCATAGCCCTCGACGATGCCACCGATCAAGAAGCTCGGATCCAGACCCATGCGGTCGAGCATGGTGGCGCACATCGAAGACGTGGTGGTCTTGCCATGCGTGCCGGCAACAGCGACAGTGGTGTAGCCGTGGCCCAAAGCAGAGAGCATCTTGGCACGGGGCCACACGGGAATACCAAGCTCGCGAGCGCGCACGAGTTCAGGGTTGGACTCCGGAATAGCGGTGGAGACAACTACCACGTCGGGCTTGACCTCGTCGATCGTGGCGGCCTCATGGCCCACATGCACCTTCACGCCAGCGCGGGTAAGCTGGCGGATATAACGTGACGTCTTAAGGTCGGAGCCGGTAACGGCATAACCGCGCTCGTGCAGAACGAGGGCGATGCCGCTCATGCCGGCGCCGCCGATACCGATAAAGTGGGCGCTCTTAAACTCGGGCGCGGAGGTTGCAGTCTGGGAATCAGCCATGTGCTCGTGTACTCCTTGCGTAAACACTGCCTGTAACCCGTTAACTGTACCGCACCTACCGCATCAGCGCGAGGGCGACCGACGATATCCCGTCTAACTAACGCAAACCCTCTACCGCATCCGCCAGAAGAGCGGCGGCCCTATCCTGAGCCAGACCACGCGCCGCCTGACGCATGGCGTCGCGCGCCGCCGCGTCATCGACCAGGTGCAGCAGCTCATCGGCAAAGGCAGAACCGTCGATATCGGCATCGGCGCAGAGCACGCCAGCCCCGGCGTCGACCAGATAACGGGCATTGGTGGTTTGGTGGTCGGCCGTCGCATGCGGATACGGCACGAGCACCGATGGCACGGCAAGCGCAGCGATCTCGGCCACGCTCGATGCGCCCGAACGCGAGAGCACCAAATCGGCAGCAGCCAGCATATCGCCCATGTTGTCGATGTAAGGCTGGATGCGGTAACGCTTCGCCTCCTCGGGCGTCAGCGCCAAAGCGCGCTCGGTCTCCTCAAAGCCGTCGGCACCCGTCGAATGCAACACATAGAGGTTCTTGCGCGAAAGCAGCTCGTTTTTGAGCGAAGCCACGCGCTCGTTGAGGTGCTGGGCGCCAAGTGAACCGCCAAAGACGAGCAGCAGCGTAGCGTCCTCGGGAACGCCAAGTGCCTTGCGGCCGCGAGCGCGATCGCCCTCGATTACCGAGCGACGTACGGGGTTGCCGGTCATGAGCACGTGGTCAGGGTCACCTTCGCGCTCAAAGACCGAACGCGCTGCCGGCACCGAGATGCACACGCGGGCGGCGTGGGAGTTCATCATCTTGTTGGCCAGGCCCGGAACAGAGTTCTGCTCATGCAGCAGATACGGAACGCCTGCGCCCTTGCACCACCCCAGCAGCGGAACCTCGACATAGGCACCAAAACCAATGGCGGCATCGGGCTTGCCGACCTTTGAGAAATGACTGGCGAGCGCACGCTTGGCCTTGTTGACACGCCACAGCGAGGTCAGCGCCGTCCAAGGACGGGAGCGGTCGAAGCCCGTAACCGTAATGGGCACAAAATCAAACCCAGCCTCGGGGACCAGACGACCCTCGAGCTTGCGCGACTGGCCCACGAACACAACGTGGTGGCCACGGTCATGCAGCTCTTCGGCCAAGGCGAGCGCGGGGTTGATGTGTCCTGCCGTGCCGCCGGCTGCAATAGCAACGGTCATTTTATCGGTCATGGTAGTCCCTTCGTACACGCGGTCCCTGGTCGTCGGTGCGCAGACGCGCCGACGGGTCCGAGTTCAAATCGATCCGATTATATCCGCCGCCCGCATTGCGAGGAGTGGGGCGCTGAGGACGACCTTGCGGCGCCGTTCGCTGACGCGGACGGGCTGCCGGCTCGGTCGCAGAGCCATCCAGAACGGTAAAGCCGTTACGCGAAGATCGCTCGCCGCGTACGTGGGGCACGCCGGCGGTACTCTCATCCATAACGGCAAAGCTCTCGCGGCGACGGTCGTACTCATCGCGACGGGCGCTCTCGTACGAAACGCGCAGGATCAGACCGGCGAGCATAAGCGACACAATAATCGACGAACCGCCGTAGCTAATAAACGGCAACGGTTTGCCCGTCATGGGAAACACGTTGAGGATGCCCAACGCGTTAATCAAAAACTGCACCGCGAGAATGACCGCGGAGCCAGACGCCATAAGCGCGCCCCGACGATCGGTCGCCTGCTCGGCAATGCGAAACGCCGAGTAAATCAGCATCGCAAACACCAAGAAGAACAGCACGGTTCCGACAAAACCGACTTCCTCGCCAATGATGGCCAGGATGTAGTCATTGTGCGCCTCGGGCAGATACGAGTACTTCATGGTTGAGTTGCCGATGCCACGGCCGAACAGACCGCCCGAGGCAAACGCCATGATGGCAAGCGTGGCCTGATAGCCGTCACCATACTCGTCGGCCCAAGGGTTCAAGGCAACCTGAATACGCACCATACGGTACGG